>CALDJI010000032.1 GCA_937901805.1 uncultured Clostridia bacterium
CACAGAAACCGCGCTTTCCCAGCTGCGCATAGAAACCGAGGAAGTTACCAGTAAGCTTGAGCAGCTGAAAAATGGTCAGACGGATGATACTCAGCTTGTCGGAGATACTACGGATAAAATCAATACGCTGACACAGCAGATTGCCGGTAAACAGGAAAAACTCTCGGCTCTGGAACTGGAGCTCTCCCAGCAGACAGAGACTGTAAACAGCCTGCAAATTCTCTTGACAGGTCAGCAGAAGGATACGGAAAGCCTGAAGGAACGGGCGGAAGAAATCCGCAGAACCGCAGAGGAATATGAAGAGAGAATGCGGGAATTTGCTGCCGAGCGGGAAGGATTTGAAGAGAAACGCCGAAAAATCCGTGAAACGCAGCTTGCCCTGAGCGAAGAAAAAGAGACCCTTCTCACCCGCATTGACGCTGCACAGGGGGAGCTTGCAGAACTTGCACAGCAAAACACTGTTTTGGAAGCACAGACCACCCAACTGCGCACACAGGAAAAATCCTATCTCAATTTCCAGGAAAAAATTTCTGCGGAACTCTCCAAAGTACAGGAACGGGTTACTTTTATACAGGGCAGCTATGATGAAATTATTGCAAAGCTCTTTGATGAATACGAGCTGACCCACAGCGAAGCGCAGCAGATTGCCCGCCCAGTGGAGAATCTGCCCGCGGCGCAGGCAAAGCTTTCTGATTTGCGGGGGCGCATCCGCGCGCTGGGCAATGTCAATGTGGCCGCCATTGAGGAATATGAGGAACTCAATACCCGTTATCTGTTTTTGAAAGACCAAATGGGCGATGCGGAAGTTTCCCGCGCGGAACTGCTGGAAATTGTGGATGATCTGACGTCTAATATGAAGACATTGTTCGCGGAGTGCTTTGACCGGGTAAACCGTAATTTCGGAGAGATTTTCCGAGAACTCTTTGGCGGAGGAAAGGCATATTTCAAGCTCGCTGAACCGGAAAACATACTGGAATCCGGAATTGAAATATTCGTAGAACCGCCGGGGAAAATTATCCGTAATCTCTCTGCGCTGTCGGGCGGGGAACAGGCGTTTGTGGCAATTGCCATCTATTTTGCTATTTTAAAAGTCAAACCGACGCCCTTTTGCGTTCTGGATGAGATTGAGGCGGCGCTCGACGATGTCAACGTCGGTAAATACGCCGCTTATCTGAAAACATTAGCTTCCAGGATCCAGTTTATCCTGATCACTCACCGGCGTGGTACAATGGAAGAGGCGGATATTCTTTATGGCGTGACCATGCAGGAGGAGGGGGTTTCCAAACTCCTGAAGATGGATATTGATGAAATTGAAAGCAGGATACTGACAGAATCAAACTGATAAATGAGGTGTACCATGGGACTTTTTTCAAAAATTGCCGAAGGTCTGAAAAAGACCAGGGATTCGATTGCGGGCAAAGTAGACGTCATGCTCGGCTCCTTTACAAAAATAGACGAGGAACTGTTTGAAGAACTCGAAGAAATCCTGATTTTGTCCGATGTCGGCATCCAGACTGCACAGACCATCTGTGAAAAATTGCGGGAGCGTGTCAAACTCAAACGGATTACCGATCCGCGCCTTGTAAAACAGGAGCTCAGGGAGATTGTCTCCGAACTGCTGGAAGGGGAAAATGAAATCTGTGTGGATACTGTGCCCACTGTCATTTTGGTTGTGGGAGTAAACGGGGTCGGAAAGACGACTACAATCGGCAAACTTGCCCATCATTTCAAAGAGGCGGGGCGTTCCGTCCTGCTTGGAGCAGCTGATACTTTTCGTGCAGCTGCCATTGAGCAATTGGACGTCTGGGCCAAGCGTGCAGGAGTAGAAATGGTTCGCCATGCAGAAGGGGCAGATCCGTCGGCAGTCGTGTTCGATACAATTTCTGCGGCAAAGGCGCGTGGGGTAGAAGTTGTCATCTGTGATACGGCGGGCAGGCTCCACAACAAGAAAAACCTAATGGACGAATTATCTAAAATGACCCGGATTATCCAGCGGGAAGCACCGGACAGCCATGTGGAAGTCCTGCTGGTGCTGGATGCGACGACTGGGCAGAACGGGTTAAACCAGGCGAAACTCTTCAAAGAGGCAACTGGCCTGATTACCGGTATTGTCCTGACAAAATTGGACGGTACGGCAAAGGGCGGCGTGGTACTTGCGATTAAAGAGGAACTTGGAATTCCGGTAAAATACATCGGCGTAGGAGAGCAGATCGATGATTTGCAGCCCTTTGTGCCCGCTGAGTTTGCCGCCGCCCTGTTCGATGAAAGGGAGGCATAACCATGGAACTAGCTATTGCAACCAACAATGCGGGGAAAGTACGGGAATTTTCCCGTATCCTTTCCCCACTTGGGATCGAAGCGCGTTCGATGAAAGAACTCGGTGTCGTGCTGGAAGTCGAGGAAACCGGCACCACGTTTGAGGAAAATGCCTATCTCAAGGCAAAGGCGCTGTTTGATATCCTGCATACTCCGGTTGTGGCAGATGATTCCGGTATTGAGGTGGACGCTCTGGGAGGTCGCCCAGGGGTATATACGGCGCGCTATGCAGGGGAGCA
>CALDJI010000033.1 GCA_937901805.1 uncultured Clostridia bacterium
GCAGTTGGAGGATTTTTTGGAGTAAATAGAAAAAAACGCCGGAAATGATTGAATCATACAATTTTGTATGCTATAATAACTATACAATACTGAGCAATGGAGGTTGTTATTTATGGCACACATCAAGACTTTAAATAAAGCGAACCTGAAAGAGTCTGCTGTAAAAGGTGGCTGTGGCGAATGCCAGGCTTCCTGCCAGTCTGCTTGCAAAACGTCCTGTACGGTTGCAAATCAGAAGTGCGAGAAGTAGTGGAACAGTCAAACTAAATAAGAAACAATATAAGGGGCAGATGGCTGTCCCTTATATTTATGGAAAAAGATAAGGCAGGGATAAGATGATACATAAATATTATTTAAATGGGTACTATATTGTACTTGATGTCAATAGCGGTGCGGTTCATGTCGTCGATGAGCTGTCTTATATACTGCTTGACTATCTCAATGAAAAAAACATGTCAGCGCACTGTCCGGAAGAGGCAGTACAGGCGTTGAGAAAAAAATATACACAAGAGGAAATTTTTGCTTGTTATCAGGAACTTTATGAATTATTCCAAGCCGGGCAGCTGTTTTCATCGGATGACTATGCGCAATTTTCTAATTTAATGGTTTCTGCACCCATTAAAGCCATGTGCCTGCATATTGCGCATGATTGTAATTTGAGATGCAAATATTGTTTTGCTTCTACTGGTGATTTTGGAGAAGGCAGAAAATATATGTCTTTTGAAGTGGGTAAGAAGGCTATTGATTTTCTGATCAAACATTCTGAAGGCCGGCATAACCTGGAATTGGATTTCTTTGGCGGCGAACCACTGATGAATTTTGACGTTGTCAAACAAGTGGTTGAATATGCCAGAGAGGAAGAAAAAAAATACAATAAAAACTTCCGTTTTACCATTACAACAAATGGGATGCTTCTAACGGATGATAAAATTGATTTTATCAATCAAGAAATGTCCAATGTGGTGCTTTCCATTGATGGCCGTCCGGAAGTAAATGATCGTCTGCGCGTAAGAGTAGATGGCACTGGTAGTTACAGTGCTATCATTGACAAATATAAAAATTTAGTGGAAAAACGTGGTCACGATCAGTACTACGTACGCGGAACCTTTACAAAATTTAATAAGGATTTCACGAATGATGTAGAGCATCTCTATCAGGAAGGTTTTGACCAAATTTCCGTTGAACCAGTTGTCTCTGATCCAAAATATGATTATACACTTACAACTGAGGATTTACCTGAAATCTTTGCTGAATATGAAAAACTCTCGAAGAAAATTATTGAACATAAAAAGAATGGGGATTCCATAAACTTTTTCCATTTCATGATCGATTTGGATCAGGGACCTTGCGCGATCAAACGTCTGCGTGGCTGTGGATGCGGCAATGAGTATGTCGCGGTAACTCCAGACGGAGATGTCTATCCTTGTCATCAGTTTGTTGGAAATCCTGAATGGAAAATGGGAAGTGTTTTGGATGATACTTTGAATTTGGAAATGAAGGAGAGGTTTGCCCATACTACGGTCTATGATAAAGAAGATTGTCAAAACTGTTGGGCTAAATTCTATTGCAGCGGGGGATGTAATGCAAATAACGTCCAGTATGCTGGCGATTTGCTTTGTTCCCATAAATTAGCTTGTGACTTAGAGAAAAAACGTTTAGAATGTGCAATTATGATTAAGGCTGCATTAGCGGAATAAAAAATAAAAATCCCCCTGCCTCATATGAGGCAGGGGGATTTTTTATCCCTTTTTTCATTTTATGACCAAGATCTTTTTGTTTTTTATAAGAAGGATTTTCGCCAATGAACAAAAGTTCATTAGTAGACATAATCGAAAATAGATTTACATAATTTAATTTACATAATATTTAGTGAGGTTACATAATCTCGCATCCTCCTTCTTTGTGCTCTTCTGCTGAACTTTGATAAGATTTCACTTATTCTGTTGCTATTAGTCAGTTTTTGTATTATAGTGTTATTGTTAATTTTTTAAAGAATAGTCTACAGAAATTATCAGGATATAAGGTCATATCTTTTTCTTTTTGATCATATCAATATAGTATCAAAAAGAAAAGGATGGTTGCCATGCAAAGAAGTAGTACAAGGCTTAGTTTGGAACATCTTTCCTCTAATAAACGCCATATGACTGTAAAGGGGATTGCTTGGCATGACAGCTATTATTTGTCTCTATTTGGGCTTTTGTTTTTGGCCGGACTCACGATGGGTGTTGTACTAGTACAAAGTGGAACATCCGAATACTTAGTTGACCGTTTTTCTAAATTAACAGGTATTGTGCTTAATCGACAAACAAGCGGCCATGGCTTTTTTAATGCCTTCTATTACCAGTGTTTTCCTTTATTAATCACAATGGCTGTTTTATATTTATGTGGCTTCTTTGCCTTGTCCCAGCCGGTGATTCTTTTTGTCCCTGTTTTTCGTGGACTGGGAATCGGATCATGTATGGGATATTTGTATGCCCAATATGGAGGCAAGGGGATTCTTTACAGTGCTTGTGGTTTTTCCCGGAGCTATTGTAGGGATGGTTGCAATGCTGTATGCATGTCGTGAAGCGTGGAAATATTCTATCCATTGCTTTTCTCTTTTAGCTTTTAAGCAAAAAAGCGGAGCAGAGTCGTGGTTATCTATTCAAAAATATTCTGCAAGAATATTCTTTTTTGTAATTGTCTCACTTCTTTTATTACTGCTTTGCACAGGTATCAGTATAGGATTTTTGACATTTTTCAGTTTGTAAATACACTTTAAAAGGGGAGAAGAATGGTGCAAGAATTCATTGACGAATATCGGGATTATTTGACAGAATACAAACATTCTTCTTCCAACACACTGGACTCTTATCTAAGGGATGTAACTTATTTTTTACGGTATTTGGGAAATACCAGCTTTTTTGAAATAACAACGCAAACAGTAGAGGATTATACCGAATATCTGAAAAAAGAAGGGAAAAGTGATTCTACAATCACAAGAAATATCGCTTCTTTGAGAAGTTTTTATCAATATTTGGTAACCAAAGGATATATTGAAGATAATCCTGTTCGTGCTATAAAGACAAAAAAAATCCCTAAAAAGATCCCTACTATTCTCAGCACCAAAGAAGTGGACATGTTGTTGCGTGCACCGGATGAAACCGATCCAAAAGGATGCCGAGATAAAGCAATGTTGGAACTCTTATATGCGACTGGTCTTCGCGTATCCGAATTAATTGCATTGGATATTGAAGATATCAATTTGTCTGTAGGTATTTTGAATTGTCAGAGTGGTCATATCAAACGGACTTTACCAATTTATTCAGAGGCTTTGCAGGTCTTGTCTGACTATATGCATCGAGTCCGTGGAAAAATGATCCCTGTGGAAGAAAAGCATGCACTTTTTGTAAATTTAAATGGAAAAAGGTTGACAAGACAGGGCTTTTGGAAAATAATTAAATCGTATGCAGAAATAAGCCATATAAAAACGGAGATTACGCCGCATACGTTACGGCATTCATTTGCTGCCCATTTGTTGGAAAACGGGGCGCAGCTAAAAGATATTCAAGAGATGCTTGGTCATGCAGACATCTCATCAACTCAAATTTATGCACAAGTGGTCAAAAATAAATTTAGAGATGTTTATAATCGTTATCATCCGCGCGCAAAAATCAAAAATCGGTAAGTCTCTATGCATTGAAATGATTAAGGAGTGGTTATATTGAGTCTTTTTAATACTTTAACGGGATATAATAAACCCGGTCCCGGAATTGAAAAGAACCGTCCGAAAAAGAAACGGTTCTTTCTATTTTTTGAACTGTATTTTCGAAAATTCACAAAATTGGTTTTATTAAATCTGCTCTATTTAGTTTGCTGTTTGCCGATTATTACAATAGGGCCAGCGACCGCTGGGTTTGTTTATATTCTTCGGAGTTATGCAAGGGAAGAGCATACTTTTATGATGTCTGATTTTTTTGACGCAGCACTCAAAAACTGGAAACAGGAATTTATATCCAGTTTAATTAATGGTGCTATTTTTGCTTTGTGTGGTATATCCATTAATTTGTATTCAACTATGATACGCAAAACTGGAAATGGTGCATTAATGATATTAATGATTCTTTGTATCACTTTTTTTGTCATTTTTATTGTTATGAATTTCTATTTTCATCTGATTTTAATCACTTTCAATTTAAAACTTACTCAAATTTATAAAAATTCTCTGCTGTTTGTATTTTTGGGATTAAAAACAAACATTATAACAGTTGCGATTGTAGGTGTGCTTGCTTTTTTACTTTATCGTTTTTTCCCTTTTACTATTATTTTTATAATACCATTAGCTATCTCTACAATTGGCTTTATTATCACTTTTAATACCTATCCATTAGTTAAGAAGTATATGATTGATCGGTATTACGAACAACATCCTGAAGAGAAAGTTCTGCATTATTACGATGAAGAGTACCAAGAGGAGATGGAAAAACAGAGACTGGCAGAAATGAACGAACATTCTTTTGACTATCTTCCTGTAAAAAAAGTTGTGAGCACCCAGGAGAATGAGTTATTTATCTCTGATTCCAGTGAAGAAGCTAATATAGACCAATCAGAACCATCTGAAAAATAACAAAAACCCCTGTCTAGTAAACAGGGGTTTTCTTGTATAAAATATGAGGCAGGGTAATAAAAGGGGTGGATATTAGAAGAGTATTTAATTTCGCTAAATTAAAATTTAGCGAAATTAAGGGGATGTTGATAGAACGACTTGTTTTGATTATAATGAGGATACTATCTATTTTAAAACGATTTGGTGGTGTTTCATTTGGACAAAAAAATATTAAATGATTGTCCTCCAATATTGCGGGACTTTTTATTTTACATGGAGACAATTAAGGGACGCTCATCTGCTACCATAAATTCTTACTATATTGACTTACGCAATTTCTTTCGTTTTATGAAGGAGTTACGCGGATTGCTTCCTTCTAAAACAAGTTTTAATAAAATTCCTATTTCAGATATTTCAATTGATTTTATTCGAACAATTACACTTTCTGATGTTTATGAATACCTTAATTATACGCTGTCTGAGCGCTCTAATAGTGCAAAAACACGTGCCAGAAAAGTATCTTGTTTACGAAGCTTTTTTAATTATTTGACTTCAAAAGCCCATCTATTGGAAGAAAATCCTGTTAAGGATTTGGAAACTCCTAAATTGAAAAAAACACTTCCTAAATATCTGTCATTAGAGCAAAGTTTAGAACTTCTCAATCATGTGGATGGCGAGTATCAGGAACGAGATTATTGTATCCTAACTTTATTTTTAAATTGCGGAATGCGGCTTTCTGAACTGGTAGGAATTAACCTATCTGATATCCAAGATAATACTTTACGATTGACTGGTAAAGGAAACAAAGAACGCATTGTTTATCTAAACGATGCGTGCCTTTCTTCGATACAATCCTATCTTGCAGTCCGTACTAAAAATATTAGCCATATTAAAGATAAAAATGCATTATTCTTATCCAGATTAGGGAAACGCATCGATAAACGCAGGGTTCAACAGCTGGTTTCGAAACACCTTCAAGATGCCGGTCTTGGCAATATGGGATATTCTACTCATAAACTTCGTCATACTGCTGCAACACTGATGTATCAGCATGGAAATGTGGATATTCGTGTGCTGAAAGAAATACTGGGTCATGTTAATCTTGGAACTACGGAAATCTATACCCACGTAACCAGTTCTCAATTGGAAAAGGCTTCCGATGCCTCTCCCCTTTCTGGGATACATCCAAGGGGGAATAAGCAAAAAAAAAATCCGTAATGATTGTAAGCTTATACAGAGAGAATTTTTTTGTATTGGCCTATTCCTATCAGTAGCGTGAGCAGTTCCACAACTGGAAATGTAATCCAGACACCAAATAATCCCATCAAATATGAAAAGAGGAATACGATTAGGATTATCCCAATACATCCACGAAAAACAGAGAGAAAAAAGGAAGCTTTGGGTTGGGAAATTGCCCCAAATAAGGAAGCAGTTACGATATTGAATCCAACAAATAGAAATCCAACAAAATAAATCCGAAGGCCGTTTTCTGCCATTTTTTGTAATTCCATATTTTGTTCACTGTTAAATACGGAAACAATCGGCGTTGTGAAAAGAAATACGACTGCTATAATTAGAACTCCCAAAATACCGGACAGAATTACAGCTTTATGATAGAGGCATTTCACTTCTTTCATCTTATTTTTTCCATAGGCACGACTAATCAGCGGTTGTACCCCTTGCGAAAGCCTGTAAAGATGGCAACTGTCACTAAGGCCAAATTTGCAATAATTCCGTATGCAGCTACTCCAAGATTGCCAGCAAAAGAAAGCAACAATAAATTGAAAATTACTAATACAATCCCAGAAGAAAATTCATTGACAAATGCAGCGCTGCCTAATCCTGAAATATCAAAAACAGTTTGAAAGGATAGTCTTGTTTTTACTAGGTAAAATTTATGATTTTTCTTTAATATATGGATTGATGAAATAGATAGTCCAATAACAGGTGCTAATCCTGTAGCAAAAGCGGCGCCAAAGATACCCATATTTAATGGATACATAAAAAGATAATCCAGAAAGATATTTGATAGACTCCCTATACTGAAATGGACAGATTTAGTGCAGCTAATCCCTGAGAACCTAGACGATTTGATACAAAAAAAGTATCTGCCAAAATATAACCGGATAGACCCAGCATACCAAGAATATTTAAGGTAATGTATTTTGAGAAGCTTTGGTTGACCTCTTTTATCATATTGATATTATCCTCCCATATTTTTAATAGATTGTTCCAGAAAAAAAGTGCTTGAATATATTCCTTCTAAGACCTACGGAATATATTCAAGCACTAATTTCTCATTATCCGGTGATAAAGAGATTGCTTTATTATGGATTTTGTTGTTCTTTATTCGTTTGATTAAATAGAAATTTCATCTGCAATTTGATACAACTGTGTATCAAAAGGTTTTACCATCGCAAGACCTTCATTGATATCATAATCAACAATTTCGTTTCCTTTCATGCCAACAACGCGGTTGCCAATTCCTTGTTTCAGAAGTGAAACTGCATGATAGCCCATCCTGCTGGCAATTACTCGATCACGAACAGTTGGGGATCCGCCACGCTGTACATGTCCCAATATGGTAGCCCGGGATTCAATACCCGTTTTCGCTTCAATTTCCTCTGCGATTTTGGAGACATTTCCAACGCCCTCTGCGACGATAACAATAAAATGTTCTTTGCCTGTTTTTTGAATACGTTTAATTTTCATAATCATGTCATCTAAATTAAAAGAAAGTTCCGGCACAATAATACAGGTCGCGCCGCATGCAATACCCGCATTCAATGCAATATGGCCGGCATGACGTCCCATTACTTCAACGACGCTACAACGATCATGAGACTGTGCTGTATCACGAATTTTATCAACCATATCTACCGCAGTGTTCATCGCTGTATCATAACCAATAGTATAGTCAGTAGAAGAAATATCGTTATCAATTGTCCCCGGAATTCCAACACACGGGATTCCAAGATTTGACAGATCCCTTGCTCCACGATACGATCCGTCCCCACCGATTACGACTAAGCCATCGATGCCGCTTTCAACACAAATATTTTTCGCTTTTTCTACTCCTGCAGATTCCTTGAATTCCAAGCAACGTGCAGTATATAAAATAGTACCGCCGCGCTGAATAATATCTGAGACACTTCTCAGGTTCATTTCAAACATGTCCCCGTTCAGCAAGCCATTATAACCACGGCGGATGCCGATGACCCGAATGCCGTTAAAGATAGCCGTTCTAACCACAGAACGAATAGCAGCGTTCATTCCCGGAGCGTCACCGCCACTGGTTAAAACGCCGATTGTCTTTACAGTCTTACCCATAATAAAAAATCCTCCTGTCAAAGTAGCGATTTACTTTGCCTATTATCCTAATAATATAATACACTGTTTTTTCCTGGTGTCAATGCGCCAGTTTGAGAATTTCAGGCCGAAATTTTGTAACATATGGATTGAGTTGTACTAAGAAAGGCGGACAACAACACGCTCATCACCTAAAATGTATTTCAGTTCTTTGAGCAAAGGTTTGTTGACAGTTGTCCACAAATGTTTTGGGGCACAAGTATATTTGCCAGTATCCTCAAAATACACATAGACAGGTGTAATTCCTTCAAATATTGAAATCACATTAAATGCCTTTTGGAAGACTGGATCTTCCCTGCTTTTCATTTTTAGATAGAGTCCTTCACGATGTCTAGAAGGCTTAGCAGCTGGTTTTGCTAAAGAATGCTGTCCATGTATGGGCTTCTCTTCCAGAAAAGAAGTGAATCCTTTGCTGTTTTGATTTCCTAGTCCAATGATTTCCATATCCTGTAGCTCTGCAGGAGTATAGACCGCCTCGCAGAGTAGTACGGGATCTTCTTCTGATATGGAGAGTTTTCCTATCATATAAACAATATTTCCCTCTGTCAGCAGATTAGAATATTCTTGCCAAGCCTTTGGAAACACCAAAACAGACATACTGGACGTTGTATCCTCTATCGTGAGAAATGCCATCAATGCCCCATTTTTCGTATTTTTTGTACGTCTCGACTCCACTGCACATACAATTCCGACCATGGTCTTATCCTGATAAGGGGTTCCCATATCCTGTTCCAGTATATCTGCGATCAAATCCGTCTGTTTTTGTTCAATCAACCGTTCGTAGGCACCAACTGGATGCCCGGATACATAAATTCCAATGGTATCCTTCTCCATCATCAAGCGTTCCTTTAAAGAGAAGTCTTCCACATAAGGGAGTTTTGGTTCCTGAGGCTGCTGGACATCCGGGTTTTCAAACAGATTGAGCTGCCCCTCTACATTCCGTCGGCGCTGTTCATCAATGTTATTTAAAACGCTATCCAATGCTTGGAGCATTTGCCTGCGGTTAGATGGAAAAGAGTCCAGCGCGCCACAGCGAATTAAACTTTCCACGGCTCTTTTATTGACATCTTCCCCATACATTCTCTCACAGAAATCAAAAAAGGAGGTGAATTTCCCTTTTTTGCGAATACGGATAATATTTTGAACGACTGCTTTCCCCAAATTCTTAATTGCAAGTAGTCCAAAACGGATACCATCTTCACAGACAGTAAAACTTTCTGAACTTTCATTGACATCTGGCGGTAATACTTTAATCGACAGTCTGTGGCACTCATTG
>CALDJI010000034.1 GCA_937901805.1 uncultured Clostridia bacterium
TTGATGGCCGTGCTGATGAACCGGAAAGGGTACCATACCGCAGTCCTCGATGCGGATATCACCGGTCCGTCCATTCCAAAGGTATTTGGGATTAATGGGCGCGCCAAAGGCGGACAGCTGGGCGATAAATATGTAATTTATCCGGAAAAAACCAAAACGGGAATTGATATTATGAGCGTCAATCTCCTGTTGGAAAATACCACGGATCCGGTAATCTGGCGCGGGCCGATTATTGCCGGTACGGTCAAACAGTTCTGGACTGATGTCCTCTGGGATAATGTGGACTTTATGTTTGTCGATATGCCTCCGGGAACCGGGGATGTTCCTCTGACCGTGTTCCAGTCCATCCCGCTGGACGGCATCATCGTCGTGGCTTCTCCGCAAGATCTGGTTTCCATGATCGTTACCAAGGCCGTCAATATGGCGAAGATGATGAACATCCCAATCCTCGGCTTGGTGGAAAATATGAGTTATGTCCAGTGCCCGGACTGCGGTAAGAAGATCAGCCTGTTTGGAGAAGGACATTTGGATGAGGTTGCAAAGGAGCATGGCGTTGAAGTGCTCGGCAGGCTTCCAATTGATCCGAAACTGGCAAAAGCATGCGATGCCGGCGCCATCGAACTTTTTGAAGGCGATTGGCTGAACAGCGCCGCTGATAAAATTGAACAGATGAAGTAAAAAGGAAAACCCCCTGTTAAAACGGGGGTTTCCTTTTTATTGATTTTGATTTTGTCGGAAATACCCATGCTGACCAGTGGAACGGACAATAATTTACAAAAATTGACAAAATAATCGATTGACAAAGCAATCCGGCTGTAGTACAATGCAGACAAGAAGCCGTAAGTCAGCAAACCAGCTATGTGCTCAGATGAGGTAGAAAGAGAATGCCATATCGCAATACAACGGATGAAGCTCTTGTCCGCCTTTGGCGCAGCGGCTGTGATGAAGCAGAGGTGGAACTTATCCGCCGCTATCTTCCAAAAATCCGTGCCTATGCCTCCAGGTTCCGCTTTTCCGGCATGGAACGGGACGACTTGGTGCAGGAGGGGCTGATTGGCTTTATTAAAGCGATTTCTGCTTATCAGGAAAATGTTTCCCCTGTTTTTTCCGCATTTGCCGGTACCTGTTTTCGCAACAATATCAAATCGGCCGCGGCAAGGGCGCTGGGGGATAGCAACATTCCTATGAGCAATTATCTGTCACTTAGTGACGATAGTATCGGAAATCTTACCGATACGTTGCAAAGTTCCATTTTTGTCGACCCTGAACAAACAGTAATTCGCCGGGAACTCCTCGACGAAGCACTGGGAAAAAACTCCGGTGTACTTTCCGCTTTGGAAAAGCGTGCGCTCACTCTGTATTTAAGCGGTTGTTCCTATGACGAGATGGCAAAAAAGCTGGGCTGTTCTCAAAAAAGTGTGGACAATGCCCTGCAACGTGTAAGGCGTAAACTGAAAGCCGTATAACATTGGCATCGGCTGGCAATTTTTTACCAGGAACCGGGTTTCCGGTTTTTATATGCCCTCGGTAGCTTAAAGACAGAGCGTTGATTCAAAAAGCATCAAAGGTGTCGGTTTAATTCCGTCCACGGGCGCAAATTTTCAAAGCGAGGTATGAAACATGTTCCAGGACAAAACATTAGTATGCAAAGAGTGCGGAGCTGAATTCGTCTTTACTGCAGGCGAACAGGAATTCTATGAATCCAAAGGCTTCGTCAACGAACCGCAGAGATGCAAAGCGTGCCGTGACGCCCGCAAGAATGCTTCCAGACCGGAAAGAGAAATGTTCACCGCTGTCTGCGCAAGCTGCGGAAAAGAGGCAAAGGTGCCTTTTAAACCGCGTGAGGATCGCCCGGTTTACTGCAGCGAATGCTTTGCAAAAATGAAAGAGGAAAACAACTAATCTTGTTGAATCGCCGAGGGACAGCCAGTGCTGTCCCTCTTTTTCATAAATACCGTATGATCCTCTTGGGCGCGCACATAAAATGTACAGCATCTTTTTGAGATTTCTGGCATAAATGTATATTGAAATTGTATATGTTTATCCTTATAATAGAAGCTATGAAAGTGGACAAGGCCGGGATAGTTTGCCCGGCGGTAAATAAAAGGAGGAGCTTTTCTCATGGCTAACAAAGTAACAAAAGATACCTTTGCAGCAAGCGAAGTGATCAAAAAATAACCTGGTATTCAGGGGCGCCGCATTCCCATGCGGCGCTTTTTGTTTTGAAAAAGAAGGGTGAGTCAGGAAACGGTTCGGCTGAAAACAAAACGCATGGCTTTTAGGCGCTTACAAAAGCAGATCTTATTAGGATGATCATGCTTGCAAAGGAGACGCCGGCTTTCCCCAGCGCCGCGCAGGATGGAGGAGCATAAGAAAAGCACCGAACCGGAATATTCCGGTTCGGTGCGGACATTACAAGAACCTGACAAACGCAGCCAAACATGGAATAAGAGGTCCGTAATGTCAAATTTAGTATCCCCGGGTTCTTTTCTGTCTATACATGAAAAGGGATTGTCCAATATTTTACACAAAGGGAGTTGCAAAACCCTTCTGGTTATGATAAACTAAAAAAAGTGTTTTTACACATACTGATGGAGGTGCCAGTTTTGAACGTTTGGGAAATTGTAAGCGGCATTTTAATGATTATCACTTGCGTGCTGCTCATTATTATCGTGGCAATGCAGTCCAACCGCAGTGAGCAGGGTATGAACGCAGTTACCGGAGGGGACAGCTCCGATTCTTATTTCAGCAAAAACTCCGGAAGAACCATTGATGCAATTTTGGCTCGCTGGACAAAAATCCTTGCAGTGGTTTTGTTCGTCCTTACCATTGCAGTCAATATTGTCTCTGTGTTCTTTAAATGAGAATTTGGAAAAGTTTATGTGTTGCTCTCAAAGGCCCTGCGTTGTACGCAGGGTTTTTGTGTTTTTATGCTGAAAATTTTCATTGATTTTTCAGGTTTTTCTCAATGGTATGATAGAGAGTGGATACAATAACTATGGTAAAGAAAGAAGGGTTATGGATGAAAGAAAAAATTATGCAGATTTTGCGCCGGAATAAAAAGGCGCCGCTTTCCTTTAAGGAACTGAAAAAGAAATTGGGAGGGAAGCGTGTTTCACAGGCACAGCTTTTGAAAATACTGAATTCCCTGATTTCTTCGGGAGAAGTTGTCTGTTATCAGGGGAGATATTGCCTGACAGAATATACCTCGTTTGAAAAAGCGGTAATTAGCCGGGTCAACGGAACTTTCGGTTTTGCCAAACTGCTGGAAAAAGAAGGGGAGGTATTCCTGCCGGGAAAATACCTGCTTGGCGCCATGCCGGGGGATACGGTCCTTGTCAAACTGGAACCAACGCAGCGCTCCTCTGATGCGGGACGGGTGGTTTCCATTGTTGTTCAGAATGAAGCGGGCTTTACCGGGGTGTTTCACCGGGATGGTGAAATCTGTACAGTGGAACCGGATCGTTCGATTCGCTTTCCGGTCCGCGTAGGCAAAAAGCATACCCTGGATGCCCGGGAAGGCGATAAAGTCATGGCGCGCCTTGTCAAACGGGGAGAGCACCACAGTGACCACCGGGCGGAGATTATAGAGGTCTTTGGAAATTCCAGTCTCGCCAAAGTCTGCTGTAAATCCATTCTGGCATTTAACCATGTGGAAGAAGAATTTCCTTCAGAAGTATTGGCGCAGGCTCAGCTGATCGAAAAAGCCGGTGTTCCTCAAAGCGAATATGCCGGCCGGGAAGATTTGCGGAATCTTCCCATTTTCACCATTGATTCCAGCGACAGCAAGGATTTGGACGACGCTGTCTCTATTTCCCGCACCAAGACGGGATATCTGCTGGGAGTGCATATTGCAGATGTCTCCCACTATGTGACCGCAAAAAGCCCGCTGGACAACGAGGCTTTTGAAAGGGGAACCTCCGTCTATTATGCGCAGTCAGTAGTTCCCATGCTGCCTGTACAGCTTTCCAACGGGATCTGTTCTCTCAATCCGGCGGAAGACAGGCTTACATTTTCCTGCTTTGTGGATCTGGATGCTGAGGGCAGGATGCAGGGATACCGCTTTTGCAAATCGGTTATCTGCTCCCGGGTCAAAGGCGTGTATTCGGAAGTTAACCGAATCTTGGATGGACAGGCCGATGACCTGCTGAAAGGGAAATATGCCGGCCTGTTTGAGGAAATGGCCCTGATGGATGAACTGGCAACCAAACTGGAAACCAGCCGGTTTGCCCGCGGGAGCCTGAATTTGGAAAGCACAGAATCCAAAATTGTGATCGACGAAGAGGGGAAGGCAGTTGATGTTTTACCCCGTGAGCGCGGACGTTCAGAAAAGATGATTGAGGAATTTATGCTCTGCGCCAATGAAGCGGCGGCAACCTATGCAATGGAGCAGGGGATTCCTTTTGTCTACCGCGTCCACGAAAAACCCAGTATGGATAAGGCAAAGTCGCTGGCCGAAACGCTGACGGCTTTGAATCTCCCAGTATACCGTCTTCGTGCGGGGGAATGCAGCCATACGGAATTGGCTGCGATTCTTGCCGGGGCGAAGGAAACCCCATATGCCCGGATTGTCAACCATCAGCTCCTGAGATCCATGGCAAAGGCAAAGTACAGCGATGCCAATATCGGTCATTTTGGCCTGGTGTTGGATAATTATGCACATTTTACCTCCCCGATACGGAGATATCCGGATTTGACCATTCATCGGATTTTAAGCGATCTGGCGGCAGGTGTTCCGGCAGAAAAAATCAAAAAGCGGTATCAAAATTTTGCAGCGGCTT
>CALDJI010000035.1 GCA_937901805.1 uncultured Clostridia bacterium
CCTGCGCGCCATGCAGAAAGACGCTGCCCAAAGGTATCAGTCTGCCGCAGAAATGCTCAAAGATTTGGAAGTATTTAAGCATAATCCGGAGATCCGCTTTGATTATAAATACTTTGTAGATGAAAATCCTACAAGACCGATTGACGTCCCGGCGGATAAACAGGCTGCGAAAAAAAACGGTGGCAAAGCGCAGCCGGAAGATGAGGAAAAATCCCCGATTGTACCGATTCTGACCGCGGTTGCTCTGGCCTTTGTGTCAGTGGCAGTACTGTTTGTGATTGGAATGCTGATTGTCAACAACCCCTTTGTGTCGGTGGCTGAATTTGACGCGCCAACGCTGGTAGGTCTGAAACTGGAAGATGTCCAGAATAATCCGGAGTACATGAACAAATTCAAGATTGTCCAGGAAAAGACAGATTACAGTGAGGAATACGAAGCCGGTGTGATCTATGAACAAGATCCGAAACCTGGGCGCAAGATGAAAGAGGGCGGGACGATTGAAGTTTCCGTCAGTATTGGGAAGCAGTCCCATACCATGCCGACGTTGCATGACAGCACGCTGGATGACGCCAAAGCTGCGCTTTCTTCGCTCGGGATTACACCGACTATCGCAAAAGTCTATGATTCTGCGGTGCAGGAAGGGAATGTGGTAAGCACTTCCCCGGAACCGGGTGCGGAGATTACCTCCAGTACGCCAGTGACGCTGTATATCAGTATGGGTGCGGAGGATAAGCTGATTTCCGTACCGGATTTGACTGGTATTTTCAAGGAAGGGGATATCCGAAAGGTGCTCTCCAACCATGGTTTGCAGCTGGGAACGATCACAGAGAAAGAGGGGACGATGCCAAACGGTACGGTGCTTTCCCAGTCCCCGGCGGCAGGCAGCCAGGTGACAGCGGGCAGCACAGTCAATGTGGTTGTCAGCAAAAAAAATACTGGGAAGAGTTATCAAGTGGATATCAGCCTGCCGTCTAATATTACGACAACCATCACGGTACAGGCGTATTTAGATGGTTCTCTGGTGACGCAGGAACTGGTCAATCCAAGCCAGACCCCCATCTGGAGCCCGACTTTTACCGGGAAAGATACCGGAACTATTATTATCAATATTGACAATGTGCTCTACAAACAGCTGGAATTGGATTTTAATACGGGAAAATACAAAGTGACAAAAGACAATTCCTCCGCATTTGTAGAGCCGCCGCCAGAAAGCGATCCGGATGAAGATGATGCGGGATCAGCGGCATAGGTGGACGTGATGCATAAAAAAGGACTGCTTATCAAAGGGGTCGGCGGATTGTATGAAGTGCTGACTGAGCAAGGGACTGTGGAATGCCGTGCAAGGGGGATTTTTCGAAAGCAGGGAAATTCCCCGCTTGTCGGAGATCGCGTTGTAATTGAAAAGCAGAAGGATGGAAGCAGGGTTCTTGCAGAAATTGAACCGCGGAAAAACTCCCTCATCCGGCCTCCGCTTGCAAATCTGGACAAACTGGTGCTGATTGTATCCACCTGTGATCCGTATCCAAACCTGTTTGTCATCGATAAGCTGATTGCCATCTGTGAGCATAAAGAGATTGAGCCGGTACTGGTGATCACCAAGAGCGACTGCCGGGAAGATGAAGAACTTTTCCAGACCTATACGGCAGCTGGTTTTCAGGTGATGAAAGCATCCGGACAAACCGGGGAAGGCGTGGAAGCGGTACGAAATCTGCTCAGCAGGGGAATCAGTGCGCTGGCTGGAAATTCCGGGGTGGGAAAATCCACACTGCTCAATGCAGTCTGTCCGGAGCTGTCCCTTCAGACAGGGGAGATCAGCAAAAAACTGGGACGCGGCAGGCACACGACCCGTCACATTCAGCTTTACCCACTGGGTAAGGGATTTGTTGCAGACACACCGGGTTTTTCTTCACTGGATTTTACCCGCTGTGAAACCATCCTGAAAGAGGAACTCCCGTCCTGTTTTCGGGAATTTGCCCCCTATGCGGAGAACTGCCGCTTTACCGGGTGCCTGCATACGGCGAGAGGCGGCTGCGCGGTGGTACAGGCGGTGGAAGAGGGGAAAATCCCCCGTTCCCGCTATGAAAGCTATTTGGCGCTTTATGAACAGGTAAAGGATATCAGAGAATGGGAACTCAAAGAAAAAGATGTGTGATTATGGCTTCCATGCCGGTCAGGGATTATTCTGCGCTGGCGTTTTCCCCTCAGCCGGGGGACTATGTGATCTGTGCGGACAACGGATTGGAACATGCCCGAAACCTCGGAATCATCCCGGATTTAATTGTCGGTGATTTTGATTCCTGCAATTTGGAGCGGTTCTCTGTTTCTGAGCAGGAACTCATCCGCTATCCAAGTGAAAAAGACGACACCGATACCATGATTGCCATCAAAGAGGGGATCAAACACGGGGCAGAAGAATTCCTTTTTCTAGGCTGCCTGGGTGGGAGGATTGACCATACCATTGCTAACATTCAATCGCTGCTCTATTTAAAAAAACGTGGATGCAGAGGGATGCTTGTGGATGAAAACCACAGGGTTTTCCTTAATGACGGGGAATCTACGGAGATCAAGCGGATCTCAGGATACCATCTTTCCGTATTTGCACTTTCGGAGCGCTGTGAAGGGGTGACCCTGGAACGGGTGAAATATCCGCTGAAAAATGCAGTGCTGACAAATAGTTTTCCGCTTGGGATCAGCAATGAATTTTTAGAGGATACGGCCAAGGTGACTATTGGCAGAGGGGACGCGCTGCTCATTCTGTCAAGGGATGCATGAACACATTTTTCACCGGAGCGTATAATGGAATATACGCAAAGCGGCATAGCTCGCAGTTAGAGGACGGTGAGGAAGTTGCGCAGATCACGCGGAAAGTTTCCGCTGCCCATTATGGCGGCAGCGTTTGGAGCGGGACTGGTGGTTGCAATGTGCCTCTCCTTTAAGACGGTTGCGTTTGTCGCAGCACTCGCACTCCTGATTGTCGCGATTATGCTGCTGCGCTGTAATTAAAGGGTTTGGAGGGTTAATTGGATGAAAATCGTCGTGGTCAAAAGTCCAAGATTTTTAGCAGGAATCCTTCGCATGATTTTTGGGATTAAAAAGGAAGATACATAAAAATCACAGCCCGGTATCCAATCAGATACCGGGCTGTGATTTTAAAATTTATTTTATATCCATCCAAAACTCCGGAGCAGCCAGAGCCATCCGGTAATCGTAAAAGCACTGAAGAGCGTGGTGAGCATTACAACACTGGAGGTAAGCGTACCACTGTGTCCCATGCTGCGCGCCATGACATAACTGCTGACTGTTGTGGCGGATCCAAGCATAATCAGTATGGCGGCCAGCTGTTCCCTACGGAAACCAAGCCAAACAGCGGCGGGGAGAAAGAGTGTACAAAACCCTGCAAGTTTGATGACAGCGGCAAGCAGAGCGGGCCTTCGCATTCCAAGAGCCTTTTTCAAATCAAAGGAGGCCCCCATGGCCATTAATCCCATAGGGGTGGCTATTCCGCCGATGCTGGAGACTGTTTTACTCAGTAGAGCAGGCATCGGGAGTTTCATTGCAGACCAAAGCAGTCCCAGCAGAATCCCCCAAATGATGGGGTTTGCTGCAATTTGGCAGATGGTCTGTTTTACGAGCTTCTTTTTGGGGATATTTTGCTTTTCTCCGGTCAGAGAGAGGATTACTACCGCCATCATATTGTATAATGGGGCGCTGCCAATAATCATCAGCGGCGCCATGCCGGCAGTTCCATAGATATTTTGGATCAGTGCAATCCCAAGCAGGGCGGCGCTGCTGCGGTAAGAGGCCTGGATAAATTCCCCTCGGATGGATTTTTCCCGGAACAGAAAGGATATGGCAGCAGCGAGCAAAATACTTGCAAAAGTGGCGAAGAAGCAGAATAACAGAAATTTGAGATCCCATATCTGCGCAAAATCTACAGTTGCCAGTTCTTCAAATAGAAGAACCGGGAGCGGAATGAAAAAGACAAACCGGTTCATTTTTGCTGCAAAATCGTCATCAATCCATCCGATTTTATGAAACAGCATTCCAAGCAGCATCATGAGAAAAACCGGGATGGTGGCATTGAGACTAAACGCAAGATTTTCCATACAGTCACCCGAATCTTGTGGAAAACCGGCAGAACGCAGAATGTTCTGCCAGGAAGAAGGTTATTTCCGTTTTTTCTATTATAGCAAATCAAGAGGCGAATGAAAACCAAGATGTATAAGCTGTTCTCCCTTTTCACTAAAAAGCAAGGGGAAACTTATCAGTTTTTCCAAACTGTCTTTTCAGGTCTGGAATCCTTTAAACCCGGGGTGTACAATGGAGAAAAAGCTTCAGGAGGAAATGAGATGTTACAGCAGGAAACCCTGAGAAGAGCGATTGATAAAATCCCGGATTATCAGACTTTTCTGACCGTGGAAGAGATGGACGAGAGCAGCCGGCGTCTGGCAGAAGAATATCCGGATGTGGTGTCCCTGTTTGAATGCGGAAAAAGCAGGGATGGCCATCCCCTGTACTGTTTGAAGATTGGGGAAGGTTCCAAAAATGCAATTTTTTATGGCTGCCCCCATCCAAACGAGCCGATTGGGGCTATGATGCTGGAGGCTTTTTCCCGTATTCTGGCAGAGGATGCCCAGCTGCGAAAAGAATTGGATTACACGTTTTATCTGATCAAATCCTGGGATGTGGACGGTACCAAACTCAATGAAGGCTGGATGAAAGGTCCTTACCATATTTACAATTATATTCGGCATTTTTTCCGGCCTGCTCCAACGCAGCAGGTGGACTGGACTTTTCCAATTGATTATAAAAACCTGCATTTCCATAATTCCATCCCGGAAACACAGGCGGTTATGAAACTGATTGATGAGTTAAAACCGGAATTCCTGTACTCTCTCCACAATGCGGGTTTTGGCGGGGTTTATTATTATATGTCCCGCCCGATGGATGAAACCCTGTATGACCAGGTGCGTGCAGTGGCGGCTCGCCATGGCGTACCGCTTAACTTGGGAGAACCAGAAGCGCCCTACTGCGTCTTATACAGCCCGGCAGTTTACCAGGGAATCGGTATGGCGCAGACCTATGATTACTATGAAAAGTATGGAGTAGAGCATCCGGAGGAGTTGTGTGGTACAGGTACCTGCAGTTCCGATTATGCGGACGCAAAATATGGTTCTTTCACTCTGCTTACTGAACTGCCGTATTTTTATGATGAACGGATCTGCGATCTTTCCCCATCCGATATTACCCGCAGGGAAGCCATTTTGCAGAACCTTGACTATTCGGCGCAGGCAGATGCTTTTATTCGGGAGACTATGAAGCTTTCTTGGCACTTCATTGCGGATAATAATCCTTTTAAAATGGCAATGGACGCCTTTACGAAGATGAGTGAGGACGATACTCTGCGTAAAAAGGTGGAAACAGAGACAGAATATGAACGACCGGCTACGGTATCGGAAAAATTCGATAACCTGATTATGGCAAAATTTTATAAAGCGCTTTCTTTTGGCCTTATGCTGCGCGCTAACGAGACGGAACTCCAAAAAATGGAAGCAAGCGGTGAGAAGAATAAAGAAAAGCAGCGTGCCCTGTGTGAGGCAATGGATCTTTTTGAAGACAAGCTGAAAGAGACCACGGATTATCTGGAAACCGTACTCCACTATGAAGTGGTTCCGATTAAACGTTTGGTCTCTATCCAGATGGAAAGCGGACTGCTTGTAGCGGATCGAATACATGGATAAAAGGAAAACAAAAAAGGAAACCCGATTCCCGGGTTTCCTTTTTTCTAATTTTCCCACTTTCTTTCAATCAAATAAGAAAGATCACCAAAACGCTGAATACAGTGTTTTCCGTCATCCTCTTCGAGTAAAAAGGATACGCCTCCGGCCTTTCCGAAAAGATTATACCGGTTCAGCGCTTCGGGCGTCAGTCCCAGCCAAATGGCGTGAAACAAACTTAAAGCATCTCCGTGGGAGACGAGGATCAGATTTCCTTTGGTTTTCTGAATGGTTTCCCGATAAAAGCGTTCAAGCACCCCATAACATTCCCGGCGGGATTGTGCATCTGGAACACAGCGGTCATCCACTGTGTTTTCATACCAATCCGGGTGTATGCGCTGTTGTTCATGCAGCCAGGCGGCAGATTTGCCCACGGCGCTTCCAAGATCGCGTTCCCGGAGTTCGGAACAGAAAACAGGGGGGATCCCTAAACGCCTGCAAAGGGGCTGAGCGGTTTGGACGGCGCGTTTTAAATTGGAACAATACACAGTCCAGGAAGTTCCGCAAATTTCTGCTGACAGATTTTTTGCCAAGGTTTCTGCCTGCTGCTTTCCATACTCTGTAAGTTCCCAATCGGTTACCGATCCGATCATTCCATTGGTATGGTGAATGGATTGGGTATGCTGTACGGTGATGATCCGTCTCATTAAAAAGGCTCTCCTTCTGTATTTTTGATTCCAGAAACCAACTGGTATGCCGGAAGTTCCGAGGAGGTTCTGTAGGGTGTTTAAGGCAGAATACGGAGCAGCTCCAGCGGGGAGAGGACAATTTGCGTAGCGCCGGCCAGCTCCAGTTCCTCTCGGGAGCCATAGCCGTAGAGCACGCCGATGCTTTCCAATCCGTTTTTTTGAGCGCCCAGGATGTCGTGCTTGCGATCACCGATCATGACAGCAGTTTCCTTTTCGTGGATTCCCGCCTTTTGCAGGGCATAGGCAATGACCTCCGCCTTGTCCGTACGGGTTCCGTCGAGTTCGCTGCCGGTGATTCCTTCGAAATAGGCAGAGAGGGAAAAATGTTCCAAAATCCGTTTGGCAAAGACTTCCGGTTTAGAGGTGGCGACCAGCAGGCGCTTCCCATTTTGCTGAAGCTGACGGAGTATCGCTTCAATCCCCGGGTATGGTTCATTTTCAAAAATACCTTTCTCTGCAAAATATTCCCGGTATTTTTTGACGGCTTCCGTTGCCTGTGTTTTGGAAAAACCGTAGAACTCCTCAAAAGACTGGGAAAGAGGAGGACCGATGAATTTTCTCAAATCCGCAGGATCGGCATGGATTCCAAATGATTCCAGGGCATAAATGGCGGAATGGATGATCCCGGGAGCGGAATCGGTGAGAGTACCGTCAAGATCAAACAGCAGTATTTGTTTTTGCATCATAGTTTCCTCCCTTTAATTGAGCCCGGCGTCTCCAGTGCGGGAAAACAGACGCCGTGTCATTTCCAAAAGGCCGCGGTGTTCTGTATGGGACAGATCCGGATCCTCTGTGAGCAGGCGTTCGCTGATGTTTTTTGTCAGGTGGATGAGCTGGGTATCATTCATCATATCCGCGATTTTCAATTCCGGAAGACCGTGCTGTTTATGTCCAAAAAAATCTCCTGGCCCTCTCTGCTTGAGATCGAATTCCGCAATGGCAAATCCATCGGTGGTTTTGCACATGATCCCGAGCCTGCCCAGGGCTTCCTGGTTTTTTGCATCAGAAACAAGGATGCAGTACGACTGGTAGCTGCCGCGCCCAACCCGTCCCCTGAGCTGATGAAGCTGGGAAAGACCGAAACGCTCTGCGTTTTCAATCAGCATAATCACGGCGTTGGAAACGTCCACCCCAACTTCGATGACCGTAGTGGAGACGAGGATATCGATCTCCCCGTTCTGGAAAGCGCGCATGGTTTTGTCCTTTTCAGAGGGTTTCATTTTTCCGTGAAGCAGCCCGACGTGGTATTCTGGAAAGTATTTTTCCCGCAGAAGGCGTTCGTACTGGGTAGCGGATTTTAAGTCACTTTCCCCTTGTTCTACCAATGGACAGACAATATAAGCCTGCCGTCCCTGCTCAAGGTGCTTTTTCACAAAGCCGAACGCCCGCATCCGTTTGGCGGAATCGATTGCATAGGT
>CALDJI010000036.1 GCA_937901805.1 uncultured Clostridia bacterium
AACGCCGACATTGCTGGAGGTATGCCGGAAGCTTCCGGAGATCCCATTTGTATTTGCCGGAGGCGGTCCCTTAAAAGAGGAGGTTTCTCAGGTCAAAAATATAACGGACAGAGGCTTTTTAAAAGGAAAAGAGCTTGCAGAAACGATTGGCGCAGCCCGGTTTTTTGTATTTCCGTCAGAGTGGTATGAAAACTGTCCGTTTGCGGTGCTGGAGGCGCAGGCATACGGTACTCCGGTACTCGCTTCCGGTCAGGGAGGAACGCCGGAGCTGGTACGGGATCGGGTGACCGGAGAAATATTTGCCGGCGGGAATGCGGACGAGCTTTTGGAGAAAATTCAAAGACTGTGGAAGGATCGCAGCCTTTTAGAAAAATATACAGAAAATTGCCGTAAGGCAAGGTTTGAGACGGCGGCAGAATATTGCGGCAGTCTGATCAAAATTTATCGTGGGGAGGCAGTCTGAGCACAGCTGTCTTTTCACAACAGGAGGAGAAATATATGGCAAAAAGAACTTTATATGGAACCGTAATTATCACATACCGCTGCAATGCGCACTGCAATATGTGCGACTGCTTCCGGGATCCTACGCGTCCCGAAGAGGAAATTACGCTGGATGTGATCAAAAAGCTGCCGGAAATGGCATTTACAAACATTACCGGCGGAGAACCGTTTATCCGTCAGGACATTGCGGATATTGTGCGGGAACTGTATAAAAAATCAGACCGTATCGTGATTTCTACAAACGGTTATTTTACAGACAGAATTATCGCGCTGTGCAAGGAGTTCCCCAAAGTGGGAATCCGTATCAGTATTGAGGGACTTCAGGAAACAAACGATAAGATCAGGGGAATTCCGGATGGCTTTAACAGAGGATACACTACGTTGAAAACGCTTGTGGAAATGGGGCATCCGGACGTGGGCTTCGGAATGACGGTTCAGGATATGAACTGTGAGGATCTTGTACCGCTTTATAATATTGCTAACGATATGGGAATGGAATTTGCGACGGCGACCCTGCATAATTCGTTCTATTTCCGTAAAACGGACAACAAGATTGATGACAAGCTGAAGGTATCGCAGAATTTTGAAAAGCTGATCAACGAGCTGTTAAAGAGCAAGTCCCCGAAAAAGTGGTTCCGTGCATATTTCAATCATGGGCTCATCAATTATATTTACGGAAATAAGCGGCTTCTTCCCTGCGATATGTCGCGCAACGCCTTCTTTATCGATCCGTTCTGCGACGTGATCCCGTGCAACGGTATGGCGAAAAAGGCGGTAATGGGAAATCTGAGAGAGCAGAGCTGGGAAGAGCTGTGGAATTCCAAACAGGCACAGGAGGTGCGTGTTTGCGCGAAAAACTGTGACAGAAACTGCTGGATGATCGGTTCCGCCTCCCCGGCGATGCACCGTTATATCTGGGTGCCGGCATGGTGGGTTGTAAAGCATAAGTTTTTCAAGGGCGGGAAATACAGCTTGAAAGAAAATAAGTTTATTGAGGGAGTTTAAGAAAATAAAATGAAGAATAGATGTGCTGAAATAACTGAGTGGTTGCGAAAAGCTGTTTGGATTTTATTTGCAGTGATTATAGGTTATTTGCTGATCTCCAGTATATTCAGCACATGCTATTTGTGGAAAATAGAATACATTACAAATTCAGGAAATATAGAAATGAATATGGAACATGCCTTTTATTTAAGGGATATGTGGTGGATACATTTTATTATATTTATTTTTACAAGTGGAATATGTGTGTATTTAAAAAGGGCGGGGGCGGATATTTACTCAAAAAGGATAAGCATATTGTTTGGATTTTAGGAACGGAAATATTATTAATAAAAATATTAAAAACTTTTCGATATAAAACTGAATTAACTATTCTGGCAACAGTGTTGAGCCTTTGTTTTTTTCCATATTTATTATTGGTAACATATTTATATGGAACTACAGTAGGAATGTTTTTCATATTGCTTTCATATTACCAAACAATTTTATTTCAGTATAATGGTAAATATAGATATGCTGTAGGGGGAATTATTTCAGCTAATATTGCAGTTCAGTTAAAATCAAATTTTAAGATATTTATTACGCATTTGGCAGTAAAAGAGCTTATAAAAATAGTGTCGGGGGGCAGAGTATCTAACTGGAATATCTATGATAGCGTATGTGGCGATGGGACTTCAAGATGGGAAAATGGCACCTGGATGGTGGAATGGTTATAATAATCAAGTTTATCTGAATAATAATTTTCAATATGATACAACAAAAAAAGCAGTGATAGAAGAAATATTTCATACAGTAAAATCTTATACGGAAGATATTGGGGCGACAATTAGCTTTTTTGTTAAAAAGATCGCATCAGAATGGAATAATCCCACTTTTCAAACTCTGTGGATGATGAGTGAAAGAGAAGGTAAAAGTGGATTGGATTGGTTAATTTATGGTAATGGGAAAATTATATATACGGTAGTTGTTAATATTTTGCAATCTTGGATATTGATTGGAAGTTTCTTATTTGCGATATTGAGGAAAAAGAATGGAACTTGGGAAGAAACACTTTTGGTAATTACTTTTATTAGAGGATTTATTTTTCATCTTTTTTGGGAAGCAAAGGAGATTTATACGTTACCATTTTTGGTTTTGCTTATTCCTTTATCTATTGTTGGATATAATGAGTATGGGGAGAAGTTGTTGGTGTGTGGATTATTGGAAAAAACATCGAAGAAGAGGAAAGAAAGTAGTAGAAAAATAGCTGTATTCGTATTATGTATTATGATAATTTTTATAGTATCTTATATAGATATTTTTAGAAAATTATGTGCTAGAAATGATGATGAGGGTATATATAATCCATATCTGCAAAATATTGTTAATCAAGAGGAGGATTATAAAAAATGATGTTTAAGCAGAGAATAAAAAATATATTGGGCGAATTTGTATATTTTTTTTATAAGCAAAAAATATTTAAAAATAAAATTAAAGTGTATTCTATAGATAAAACAATAGATGAACTTTTAAATACAAATAAGAGTCTGGTTCGGTTTGGGGATTCTGATATTGCACTATTACGTGGAAAGTCAGAAGTAAGACAACAGGCAACTCAAACTCTTTCAGAGGATTTGAAACGTATTTTAAGATATGAGCATGATGGACTGATGGTAGCTATTCCTGATATTTTTGATGGAGTTGAACAATATCATCAAAAAGGGAAAAAATTTTGGAAAGATCAGCTATTAATAACCAGAAAAATTTATGAAAAAGGATGTAATTTAAATAGGGTTTATGGTAACGCTTTTGTAACTAGATGTTATTATTTGTATAAAAACAAGGAAAATGCTGATAAGTATTTTCAAAAATTTCGACAACTCTGGGAGGGGAAAGAGATTGTTATGATAGAGGGAGAAACTTCACATTTTGGAGTGGGAAATAATCTTTTTGATACGGCAAAAAGTGTAGAAAGAATTATTGGGCCATCACAAAATGCTTATGCTAAAATCAAAGAAATAGAAAAAATATGTAAGAAATATCCCAAAGACAGATTGTTTTTGGTAGCGCTTGGAGCAGCTGCAAAGCCATTAGCAGAGACCCTTTTTGAAAATGGATATCGAGTAATTGATGTTGGAAATTTAGATATGGAATATGAATGGTTTTTGGCGGGAACATTAGAAAAGCTTCCGATTTCAAAACAAAAGGTTATTGGTATAGAAGAAAATCATAAAGCCGGATATGACGAGTATTTGAGTCAAATTAAAGCCAGAG
>CALDJI010000037.1 GCA_937901805.1 uncultured Clostridia bacterium
CATAAAACTGCTGCCGGAAATATTCCGGAAACACGCTATGCTGACTGATCCAGTCTACATTTGCCCCAAACACTTTTTGCAACATGCGCTCCTCCTTTTAGCTCCTCACTGCTGTCTTTCAAAATATATATCGGTCGATTCTTTGTTTCCAAATATGTCTTTGACAAATACTGCCCCACAATCCCTGTGCATAACAACTGGATTCCTCCCACAAAGAAAATAATACAGACCAATGACGGCCATCCTGACACCGGATCTCCCCAAAGCAAGGTTCTGACTATGATTATGCCAATCATCAGAAATGACAGGACACAGAACAAGATGCCAATAATAGAGGCAAAGGACAGGGGTGCAACTGAAAAACCTGTAATTCCCTCCACAGAATAAGAAAATAACTGTTTCATAGACCATTTTGTCTTCCCTGCTGACCGCTCTACATTGTCAAATTCCAGCCATTTGGTACGAAATCCGACCCATTCGAAAATTCCTTTCGAAAACCGATTATACTCACTCATCGCCAAAACAGCCTCCACCATTTTGCGATTCATAAGGCGATAATCTCTGGCTCCACTCACAATCTCGGTATCTGATATTTTATTAATCAACTTATAAAAACAATCTGAGAAAAAAGAGCGCAGTTTCGGTTCACCTGTTCTCGTTGCACGCTTTGTCGCTATACAATCATATCCTTCCTGCAATAAAGCGTACATCTTAGGAAGGAGTTCCGGCGGATCCTGCAAATCCACATCCATAATCGCCACATATTCACTGTCTGCATTTTGAAGTCCCGCATAGATAGCCGCCTCTTTTCCAAAATTTCTTGAAAAGGATAAGTATTTACATCGTTCATCC
This sequence comes from uncultured Clostridia bacterium, assembly GCA_937901805.1. GTDB lineage: Bacteria > Bacillota > Clostridia > Oscillospirales > Ruminococcaceae > Pseudoruminococcus_B. The sequence continues at coordinate 853 of CALDJI010000037.1, forward strand.
AAAAAATGTAATTCCTTCATTACCTGCAAAGTATCATCTGTTGAGCCATCATCCACAAACAAAAGCTCTATCTCAACATTTTTCATCATTTTCATAACTGCAGACATTTCTTTATAATAAATTGGCAATGCCTCTTCTTCATTCCAGCAAGGCACTATGACTGTTATTTTCTCCATCTTTCTTCCTCCCATCTGCAAAAACAAACCACTTAATAATCGCATAATTCATTGCAATTACCAAAAACTGTATACTGAATTTTGCCCACATTTCCGTAAAATGAATCCCAAATACCAGCCACTCAACTCCAAAAAGCTCTACCGCAAAGGTAATGACTCTCATTCCTACAAAACGAATAAATTGTTGTTCCGTATCGTTTGATTCCTCCGCTCGAAAAACAAACTTTTTATTCACATAAAATGCAAATAAAATTGCTGTTAAAATAGAAATCAGATTGGCAAATGCAATTGGCAGCCCTATAAGTTGTCGGAATTCATAAAAAACACCGATATTCACAAGCGTTGTGCAAATCCCGCCCACAACATAGCGAATAAGCTCATATTTCATATTCTCACCTCTTGTATTTACCTTAACAGATAACTCTTAAATTATACCCCAAACTTTCCTTAAGAATTCTTAATTAAATGTTTCCTTTCCTTAATATTTTCAAAAAGCGCAAAAAAAAGAGAACAGATTCAAAATCTGCCCTCTTCCCTTTACATTGCATGCAATACTTGTTTTGCATGTTCTACACGCTCTTTTGTTGGGGG
>CALDJI010000038.1 GCA_937901805.1 uncultured Clostridia bacterium
CACAATTGCGGGGATATTGACACCATAGGTGACGATAATATGCAAATCAATGGTCAGAACTCCGTCTGTACAGCGGACGCGCACCCCTTTGTCAAGATTGTCCTGCTGTCTGGTCAGGACATTGCGAAGCCCTTGGGCAGGACCGCTGACAGCCATGCCTGCAACGCCAAAACATTCCGTTGCAGTGCGGCCGACAATATTGACAAAGTATTCGTGAGAAATATCAATGGTGCCGAGATGGTTTTCTATCTTAATCAAAGAGAAAAGCCTCCTTTCCGGCTCTTAGCCGTGCTAGCGGTTGCTAAAACGGCAAGTACAATAAAAATTAGCTTGATAATTAAATACAGTATACCATTTTTTACCCCATATAAGCAAGTTATCTGGACAGATATTTTCATTTTCTCCAAAAGAAGGAGGAAGTATCATGGGAACAGGTATCTACCAACGAAAAGATCCCCCTGATAAAGGAGGATCTTTGTCTTAGGAAAATTATTATGGCGTTTGAAAAGTAACGCCGGTATACAGCCATTCTACAATCACTGAGGTTCCGATTCTGCCTTGTGATGCGAAGGTATGCATTTCACACATAGACCAGAGATTTGTAGTAGGGTTCTGCATTCTAATATGCATCCAAAGGGTTTCTTCTGATTGGCTGTAAACAATATCGTCCAGAGAAAAACGGCCGGAAATAGTGACATTGTTGTTTGTCTGCACCTCGATAGTTTCAAGTCCATAGATACTGGTTCTCCGGATATCTGTCAGAACCGGTGTGGAAGAGTTCGCTGCCCGGATGGCTAGTTTGATGGAGGTAGAAGAATCATACTCTACTGTTAAAATTAAGCTTTCCAACGGAATGTTCATGGCGCTTCCGGATTTTGATAAATCTGCATGATATGCCAAAATGTCAAATTTGAGATTGGGGCTTATAATTTCGTTTTCCGGTGTTTTAAAACTGAGTTTATAGCCGGTCAGAGTATTTTCTGCAACAGTAATTTCAGGAGCAGGTTCGGCGTCTCCCTGTTCTCCCTGAAGGCCTTAGGGCAGCCAGTTTCTCCTTGTGGATCCTGCGGACCCATGGGACCTTGAATATAGATGCGTTCTTCTGTAGGGGAGGGGTAGCATCTTTTGGAATAATTATAGCCGTAACAACTCATGCACTATTCTCTCCTCTAATGATGGTATTCTTCATGTATGTATTTTGAAAATCTATGTGATGGTTATGAACCATTTCGATAAATCCGCAGAAAACAGAATTTTACGAAATTTTGCGGAGAAAAGCCTCTATGACAGGGATATTATTATACTACAAGGAAAAATATCAAGTTACACTGCGGATTTTTTCAAAAAACTTGAACGACAGCAGTGTATGAATCGTTACCGTACCCGGCGAGGGTATGCAGTCTAAAAGCGCATAACCGTACCGTAAATTGGGGTTTCTACAACAAAAAGCGGGATCTCCGGCCTGAATAATCAGACGGAGACCCCGCCGCGACGGATTTTGCTGCAGTTTGCTGTTTGGACATCTACGGTAAAACCGTTTTTCAGATTTCGCTTCCAAAAGCCTGCAAACCCGCATGAATACTGAAAAAAATGGAGTGACATCTTTTTTGTCACTCCAT
>CALDJI010000039.1 GCA_937901805.1 uncultured Clostridia bacterium
TCAAACAACACGCCGTACATCGCCTGGCCCAGAGGCGAGGCGCACATGCTAATCACTGTAATAAAGAAAGATACTTTTCAAGCATCTGGTTTAATGTCTGCAAAAAGATATAAAACAGGGCGCAGCATCCCATAGCGGTTTTCACTGACAGTAGAATTACAAAAGGAAGCCATCGGATATCTCTTTGTCATAACAGCCAGCATAACCGGCAGCAGCGATGTGCTTGCAAGTATAATGCATTTCCCGCATCAGCTATTCTTCCTCTGCCAGCAGGGGAATGCTGGACTGTGCGAAAGGCTGGTAACAGGGTTGGATGGCTGACATCAGTATCAGCAGGCAGCTGATCAGCGGGATATCCTGTATTTTTCCAAACATGGCGGTAAACAGGACAATCCTTGCTGCTGTTGACGCGAACCGCTATGATCTCCCGATCGGGGAGAGTACAATTGTCGGTATCATGGAAATGTTTGAATCCCAAAACACCTACTTTTTCCTCTTTCCCATCTTATGGTATACTGGTACTGCGAAACGGAGGGATTTATATGCAAGTTGACCGCCTGTTTACCATTACTTACCTCCTGCTGGAGCGCGGGATAATGACTGCGTCGGAACTGGCTTCCCGCCTGGAAGTCTCCGTACGTACCGTTTACCGGGATGTGGATATTTTGTCCAACGCCGGCATCCCTATATACTGCGTCAAAGGAAAGGGCGGAGGGATTCGGATGATGCCGGAATTTGTACTCCACCGCTCCTTTTTATCCAAAGAAGAACAACAGGAAATCCTTGATGCACTCCAGGCGCTCCGGGCAGCGGGACAGCCCGGATCCAGTTTGGCCCTGACAAAACTGAAAGCCCTGTTTCACCGGGAGAATACAGAGTGGATTACTGTGGATTTTGGGGGATGGAATCCAAACAGCGGCTTGTTTTCCCAGATAAAATCCGCCATTGTGCAGCATAAGCGGATTCGCTTCACCTATTATTCCTCCTATGGGAGTGCTTTGCAGCGTATGGTAGAGCCCCTGCAGCTCTGTTTTAAGGGCCGTTCCTGGTATCTGTCCGCCTATTGCCTGTATCGGCAGGATTACCGCCTGTTTAAACTCACCCGTATCAAACAGTGTACCGTATTGGAGGAATCTTTCTCCCGTATACCTCCTCCTGTCCGGAAAGCGCCCTCCCAGCCAATCCCCATCGTTCATTTAAAACTAAGAGCAGAACCCTGCCTGGCCTATCGTATCTACGATGAGTTTGAACCGCAGCAGGTTACCGAATTGCCGGACGGCGGTTTTCTGATTGAGGTTTCCTATCCGGACGATTCCTGGGTATCCGGATTTCTCCTTTCCTTTGGTCCATCTCTGGTTGTCCTGGAACCGGTTTCTCTGAGAAAAACCATTCAGCAAAAACTCCGGCAGGCACTGGCGCGCTATGAAGATACAAAAAATTTCTGATCCCGGGAAAATTCTGAAAATATGACATACCGTTGTCAGGCTTCTGTGATAAAATCAGCCTATCATCCAGGAAAGGGGATTTTTTAGATGAAAAAATCATGTTTTTGTCAGAGCTGCGCTATGCCAATGGCATGCCCGGAAGATCACGGCACCAATGCAGACGGAACCAAAAACAAAGATTACTGCCGCTACTGTTTTTCACATGGCCAGTTTACCTCCAATCAGACAATGGAAGCATTTCTTGAAAGCTGTATTCCGTTTGTCCTCCAGACCGGCGTCTATCCGGATGCAGGAACGGCCCGCGAACAGATGAAGCGGTATTATCCCACTCTCAAGCGATGGAAGGAGGCAGCAGGCAATGGCGGAAAAAGTGGATTATAAGAAAAAAGACAGACATCTGTATTTTCCTCCTACCCATCCGGTCATTCTCTCCGTCCCTTCCATGAAGTTCCTAGCGGTGGAGGGAAACGGTTCTCCGCAGGGAGAAGAATACCAACAGGCAATCCGCCTGCTCTATTCCACTTCGTTTACCATTAAAATGAGCCGCATATCCGGAAATTCCCCTAACGGATACCATGAATATGTTGTCCCTCCTCTAGAAGGACTGTGGGAGCTGGGATCTTCCGGATTTGATTTTTCACACAAAGAAGATTGGAAATGGATTTCCCTTATCCGGCAGCCGGATTTTGTCACTCCCCAAGTATTGATGTGGGCTAAACAGGAGGCCGCAAGAAAGAAAGGGGATTCCATGGATTTTTCCCGTATCTGGCTTATCACTCTGGAAGAAGGGCTCTGTGTCCAAATGATGCATGTCGGCCCCTATGAGGACGAGCCCGCATCCATTGAGAAAATACAAACCTTTCTGGATCAGAATCGCTATCGGGATCTCTCCCTGTCCGGCTGCCGTCACCACGAAATTTATCTTTCTGATCCAAGGCGGACTGCCCCCGAACGCCTGAAAACTGTTCTGCGTCATCCAGTTGCGCCCATTGTATGAATATTTCTTCCGCATGCGCACTGTCACCCGCTTTTTCATACCGAAACAAAGGCGGGTTTTCAAAAGCACAAAATACCATATAGAAAAAAGGGAGGGCAACTATGGAATATATTCCGGCAAAGACAATCGTTACCCGCACAGAAAGCACCGCATGGTTTGGATACAGCCATAATATGAACCTCTATAAAGGATGCTGCCATGGATGTATTTACTGTGACAGCCGCAGCGACTGCTATGGCATTGAAGGTTTCGATCGGGTGCGCGCAAAAGAAAATGCTCTGCAAATCATCCGCGACGAACTGCGCCGCAAAGTCAAAACCGGTGTTGTGGGGACAGGCGCCATGAGTGATCCTTATAATCCCTTCGAGAAAAAACTCTGTCTGACACGCCATGCACTCGAATTACTGGATGCCTATGGCTTTGGTGTGGGGATTGCAACCAAAAGTGATGGCATTGTCCGCGATACAGATATTTTAACGGAAATTGCTTCCCACTCTCCCGTATTATGCAAAATCACCATCACCACTTATGACGACGACCTGTGCAAAAGGATAGAACCCCATGTTGCGCCTTCTTCCAAGCGGTTCGAAACCCTTGGGCAGCTTGCGGAAAAAGGGCTTTTCACCGGGATTTTACTTATGCCGGTACTCCCTTTTTTGGAGGACAGCATACACAATGTCCGTGAAATTGTCAGGCGGGCAAAACGGGCCAATGTCCGCTTTATCTATCCCGCCTTTGGCATGACCCTGCGCGGCAATCAGAGGGAATGGTATCTGCAAAAGCTGGAGGCGCTGTTTCCGGGCCAGAATCTGCGGGAGCAATATCAAAAAACTTTCCGGGATCGGTATGAATGCCGAAGCCCTCACGCTGCAGAGCTATGGAAATTTTTCTCCAATGATTGCGAACAGGCCGGGATTTTATACCGTATGCAGGACATTATCCGTGCCAGTCAACTTGGATATGGTTCCGAACAGCTCCGTTTATTTTAAATATCAGTAATATTCTAAAAAATATTACAAATTGTATAATAACAAAGATGTAAAAACTCCAGATCAGGCAATGATTGTGCCCGACCTGGAGTTTTTTAAGAAAATCAGCCTTTCATAGTCAGGGAAATCCGTTTTCTGGCAGGATCCACCCCTAGTACTTTCACAGTGACAATATCTCCGACCTTTAAGACTTCCGAGGGATGGCGGATAAACCGTTCACAGATCTGGGAAATATGAACCAACCCGTCCTCATGGACTCCGATATCGACAAATGCGCCAAAATCGACCACATTGCGCACCGTTCCCTTCAGTTCCATCCCCTCTTTGAGATCCTCTATGCTCATGACATCCGTACGCAACAGGGGTTTTTCTAACTCATCGCGCGGATCTCTTCCCGGGCGGGTGAGTTCCGCAATAATATCTTCTGCCGTCTGCCTTCCAATTCCCGCCTGGGTACAAAAAGCATCCAGATCGATCGCCTGTACGCGCTGCGGCAAGTCCTGTATCCCCTGGGCTTTCAATTCCTGCTGCTCATAACCGCAGGTTTTCATTAAGAGCAGGGCAGCGGAATAAGATTCCGGATGTACCGCAGTCGCATCCAATGGATTTTTTCCATTGCGGATCCGCAAGAAGCCCGCACATTGCTCAAATGCCTTCTTTCCCAATTTGGGGACTTTGAGCAACTGTTTTCTCTCTGTGAATGCACCGTTTTCTTCCCGATAAGCGACAATATTTTTTGCCACCGTCTGATTAATTCCTGCAACATGGGAAAGCAGGGAAAAAGAAGCGGTATCCAAATCCACTCCGACTGAATTGACACAGCTTTCCACCACACCATCCAGCGCGGTATCCAGCTGCTTTTTTGGCATATCATGCTGGTACTGCCCTACACCGATGGCTTTCGGATCGATTTTCACCAGCTCTGCCAGCGGATCCTGAAGCCTTCTTGCGATGGAAACCGCACTGCGCAAGGAAACATCGTATTCCGGAAATTCTTCCGCTGCAAGCTTGGATGCGGAATAGACGGAAGCACCTGCCTCACTGACGACCATATAGCTGAGAGGACGATCGAGCTCATGGAGCAACTCGGCAACAAACTGCTCGGATTCTCGGGAAGCCGTCCCATTTCCGATGGAAATCACCTGTACCCCATGCTTTTGGATCAATCCCTTCAGGATCCGTTTCGCCTCTTCTTTTTTATTTTGGGGCGGCGTTGGATAGATAACGGTGGTATCCAGCACCTTGCCTGTTTCATCTACTACGGCAATCTTGCACCCGGTACGATACGCTGGATCAAGGCCCAGCGTGACGCACCCTTTTACCGGAGGCTGCAGCAAAAGCTGACGCAGATTATCCCCAAATACCTTGATCGCCTGTGTATCTGCAACCTCGGTTAAATCTCCGCGGATTTCCCGTTCCAATGCCGGAAAAATCAAGCGGGAATAGGCGTCCTCGCATGCCTTACGTACAACAGAAGCGCACTCCCCCGCCCCTTTTACATATTCCCGGCAGAGGATCTCCTTTGCCTGTATATCTTCCACCTGGATGGATACTTTCAAACAGCCTTCTTTTTCTCCACGGTTGAGTGCCAAAATACGGTGCGGGACAATTTTGGAAATTTCCTGAGAAAATTCATAATATTGCTCATAGACAGGATCCCCTTCTCCGGATTTTACAGAGACAATCCGACCTGTCCGCTTCATAAATTCGCGGAGCTTTGCGCGTAAATCTGCGCGGTCGGATATTTCCTCCGCCAGGATATCCTGTGCTCCCTGAATCGCATCAGCCTCTTCTTCCACTTCTTTTCCAAGATATTTTTTTGCTTCCTGATAGATGTTAAAGGAGAGCTTTTGACCCAATAGAATTCCTTCCGCCAGCGGGCCCAGCCCTCTTTTCCTGGCAAGCATAGCGCGCGTTGTCCGTTTCGGGCGGTAGGGGCGATAGATATCTTCCACTTCTGCAAGTGTCTGCGCCTGTTCCAAAAGATTGATAATTTCCTGCGTCAATTTCTCCTGTCCTTCAATCGCACTGCGAACCTCTTCCTTCCGGGAGGCAAGAGAGCGGAGATAAGAAAGACGCTCTTCCAGATTCCGCAGTACCGTGTCATCCAGCGAGCCGGTAATCTCTTTTCGATAACGTGCGATAAAAGGAATTGTATTTCCATCGTCAATCAATTTCACCGTATTCTCGACTTGTTTGACAGATATCTGCAATTCCTTTGCAATTTGTTCTTCAATATTCATGGTTTTCCTCCTTTTTTACAGAAAACAAGGGACTGTGGCATGCTGCCACACATGCCACAGTCCGGTATCCATCTGTTACGCCAAAATTTCTTTAAAAGTTGGAGGCCACCTCTTCCCCATTGAGGAACTTCTGCATTTCTGCCGCAAATTTGTCTGCGTAAGTAGAACGGGTTGTATAGGTGATTTCTCCGTTTTTGCTGATATATGCCCGGCGGTTGCCTGCATCAATCAGGGAGATTTCCACATCGTAATCGCTGTCTTTCAGCCGATAGGTTAAGGACATCAGTTTTTCCCCAGTTGCCTGGGAAGCATCGGTGATATCTGCAACTTCTTCTGCTGGCAGGGAAATCATCAGGTTCAGGAGTTTCCGGAAATTTTCGGTATCCACCTTTTCGCCATTGCAGGTAATGTTCATACCGTCGTCATCCCCCTCTGCCAGGACAAAGTCATAGTTCTGGCCTTCTGAAACAACGTGAATTTCCGCGATATCATCAATACCCGGTGAGAAATACAGCGGCGAGATCATCTCCTGCTCTGTCACTTCTGCCCATGTGACCTCAGAAGCATTGACTTTATAGATCAGAGAAACCCCGTCACGATAGACATAACGAATTCCCTCTGCATCGCCTTCCTCGGTCTTTCCAAAGGAGAGCTTCACACTCTGCCCTTCTGAAGCCTTGTATTCCACAACCGAATAAGGGTTATCCAGGCCATATTTCGCCATATCTTCCGCCGTCGGTTTAATGGCGACAACACCTTCCCCCATCATCCCGTTGACATATTGGATAAATCGTCCGCCGCGGTCAAAGTCCACACCGCCTTCGTGCGGGGAGATGACCCGGTAAACATTGTATTTCAAGGTAGGATCTGCTTGTACCTCTTCATCGGTTGCGCGGCGGAGTACAATTGGCGCCGGGCGGCAGGTTCCGGAAAAAGTCGCATTTTCAATGGTAAGCCCGCTTTCGTTAACCGGTGTGATTTCAGCAGAAACAAAATCTGTCTGTGCTTTGAGGAAATAGGTCATATAGGTATTACTGATTACATAGACCGAATTCTCTCCGGCAAGCCTGACATAATATTTATTTTCGCCTGGAACCTGTCCGCCGATTTCAAAAGTCTTGCTTGTCCCATCTTTAAAGTGAGCGGTCACCCGACTGGAGGGCTGATCCAGACCATATTGAACCATATCCGTGATATTATCTCCCACTTTATCTATAGCAGTGAGAGCCGCAGCGGTCTTAATCACTGACTCCATAAAGTCCTCGCGCATTGTAAAGGCTTCCAGACCTTCTATTGTCCATGTATCGGAACCGGTTTTCCTCACCGTAAAGGTGTCAAGCGTATTTGCAATTTCAACATGATCCAAAGCCGCTGTTGATTGTTGGTACAGGGTATAGCTCTCTGTTCCGGAAGAGGAATTCTCCTCCGGGGCTTTCGGGACAAGCAACACCAATGCAGCCAATGCCCCAGCCAATATGATCACGACAAAGAGCGCAATCAGAAGGTTTCTGGTTCTTTTTTTCATAGCCATAAATTACCGATTCCTCCTGCGCAGCCAGATAACAATCCCGCAAATAAGAACTGCCAGCGGAACAATTGCGATAAAAGTCACCGCCAAAGTTGTCGTCTGGTTCTGAGTCATGCTCAGGGAAGTTCCTCCCAGTTCTTTAGAGACAATATCCACCACATTCTTGCGCTCGGTCAAGGTATTGAGCAAATTGATCAGGTACTCGCCGTTTGCAATGGAAGTACTGGAAATCAAATCAGAACTGATAAAGGAGGTAGACCCCGCAACAATAACATTGGAATTCTGCTGGGTTGTCCCGTCATAAGTTGTCTGCGTACTGAGAACAACGCCCGGGAAAGGACTGCCCACCACATTGCTGTCAAAGTCAAAATCCGTTCCTGCATTAGCAGGGGCCACACCTGCACTTGCGCTGAACTGGAGCAGCGTCGTAGTCCTTCTGCTGTTGCCTGTTTCAAACAGGACCTGTAGCGGACGGCTGCTCGGCAATGCAACCAGGCGGTTTGCCTCTTTAAATTCTCCGGAATAGGTATCCTCCGCATAATCAGTAATGACAAAATAACGCTGGTAATTAAAGACCTTGGAACTATCCGTTTCATAAACAGCGCCCGGATTCACCTTAATGCCCCATTCTGCCAAAAATGCATCCAGATTCGGCAGCGATTCCGGTTGGGAAGTATCCGCAACATACATGACATTTTTTCCAAACTTTCCGTTATTGTCCAGGAAACGGTCAATTTTTTTCAGTTCATCTTCTGAATAATCGCGCATAGGTGCTACAATTACCACAAGGTTCGTATCATCTGGAATCTCGTCTGTCGCAAGATTAAGTGTAGATACATCATAGACATTTTCGCTCAGAAAACTCTGGAACCCGCTGGAGGACAACTCTTCATGGCCGGTCATAACTGCCACCTTATAGTTTTCATCCGAAGCAACGCTCATTATAGCACTGGTCATGACTTTTTCCGCTTTGGAAGATGTAATTGCAACACTGCCTGTAGTACTGCTCATATTAAACATATCAGCAATGCTGATTACTTTTATACGATCCTTCCCGCAGCTGACAACAATATCATATTCTGCAACATCCTGATTCGGGTAATTGCTGGCATAGGCTGGGTTTTTGACAATATCAATATAGTTGACCTTGATATTGCCGTTCAGCTTAGCATACTGGTTAATAATCTCATCTGCCTGGACAAAGTAACTCCCTGCACTGCGCAGAGACTGCTTGTCGATCAATATGTCAATCTGGATCTGTTTATCCAGTCCCTTGATATACTCGGAAGAATCCTCAGACAGTTCATAGGCATCCGTGGAAGTCAAGTCCAAAGTTAAAGGATAGCGATCCACCAGTGCAGTCGCAATCACATTGAGAATCACAACCGCCACCAAAAAGATGACTGTGAACAGGGTTGCGAAACCGCCGTATTTAAATTTCCGGCTCTTAAACAGGCTCTTTTTGCCTGTCTTTTCTCCATTTTTTAGTGCTTTTTTCTGTTTCATTTAAACCAAAAATCCCCCTAACTCCATCTTCTCTTCTCAAGCACACGGGTAGTCAGGAACAAAAAGACTGCGCATACGCTGAGGAAGAAAATAATATTCGAGAAATTGAAAATTCCAGTCGTAAAGTCAGTGTATCTTTGGTAAAACGAAATCCCAAGTACCATGTCCTGCAAAAACTGATTTGGCATTAAAGTTGCGACTGCATCAATCAAGTTCAGTGCAATCATAACAGCAAAGGAACCAACCGCTGCAATCATCTGATTTTCCGTCAGAGAAGAGATAAACAATCCAATCGAAATCAGCGCAGAACCATAAAACAGGGAACCAACAAAATTCCCAAATACAACCGCCCAGTCCGGGGCAGCAAAAAAGGAAACCGTTGCTGCAAATACAACTGTGATTACAAGCCCGAACGCAAATACAATCAGCGCCGCCAAAAACTTGCCGAGTACCAGCGAAAACAGGTTCACCGGTGCGGTTAAAAGGGCCTGATCCGTTTTCTGCTTTTTGTCCTCACTCATCAGTCTCATGGTCAGGATCGGGATTAAGAACATAGTAATTGTAGACAAACCGGAAAAAACCCCGGTCATGTCTGTACTGGAACTTGCAAGCGTTCCTGTAAAAAAGAAAAAACCTGCAAAAATATAAAAGACAGAGAGGAATATGTACCCAATCGGGGATGTAAAATAGGCCGAGAGTTCCCGGCGCATGATTGCACTCATGCTTTGCCACCTCCATGTTTTGCATCATCGTCTACAAGCTCGAGGAAAATTTCCTCCAGTGTAAGCTCGGAAGAGCGAAGGCTCAAAATCGCCCAGCCGCGCTCCGCCATACGTTTGAACAGTTCCCGGCGGATATCCAGCCCGGCTTCTGCTTCCAGGGAATACTCATGCACAAAGCTGGGTTTTCCCTCGACTTGTTCTCTTTCCCCCAGATCGATCACTTCCAACATACAGGGAATTTTCTGAAGGGTCTTTATCACTTCCGCATGGGGGCCTTCAATACGCACACGCAGTTTGTGATCCGTCGACATTGCACGGGATAAATTGTCCGGTGTATCATCCGCAATTAATTTCCCGTGGTTAATTACAATCACGCGTTCGCAAACAGCCTGTACCTCCGGCAAAATATGGGAGGACAAGATCACCGTATGGCGTTTCCCAAGCCGTTTAATCAGGTTTCTAATCTCAATAATCTGTTTCGGATCCAGCCCAACCGTCGGCTCGTCCAAAATTAGAACATCCGGATTTCCGATCAAAGCCTGCGCAAGCCCGACACGCTGACGGTATCCCTTGGACAGGTTTTTAATAATCCGATCAAAAACCTCGGTAATACCCACAAGCTCACAAACCTGTTTGATATGTTTCGCTTTGGGAAGTTTGACTTTTTTCAGGTCATAGATAAAACTGAGATACGCCTTTACCGTCATATCCAGATAAAGCGGCGGATGCTCCGGAAGATACCCAATATGCTTTTTCGCTTCAATCGGATCTTCCAGAATATCATATCCCGCGACAACTGCGGAACCGGATGTCGCGGAGAGATAGCCGGTCAGGATATTCATAGTGGTAGATTTTCCCGCGCCGTTCGGTCCGAGAAACCCCAGGATCTCACCTTGATTGACGGTAAACGAAATGTCGTTTACGGCATTTTTATCGCCGTATTTTTTGGTGAGGTTCTTTACCTCGATCATTTGAATTTCCCTCCTATATAGACACCGGGCTGCCACGCCTCGGAGTATCTATACATTTCTTAGTGAAGTCGTCCCTGCCCCCTTTTTCCAGCAGGGCAGCAGGACGGCAAAGCGCATCTGTCATGTACCCGACACAACAAATGCGCTGCGCTACTCTTTGTATTCTATAACAAGACGGCTGAAAAAGAAAGACCTTTTTTGAAAAAATTACTGCAAAATCGCAATTTTCAGCTTTTCACTCATAAAAAACCTGTATAATTCACACAAATTCCATTTTCATTTTTTTCTTTTCTCTCAATGCGATCTCAAGGCTCTTCCTCCATGTGAAAGTTATGTGATTTTTTTTGAAAAACCCTTGCCGAAAAAAAGGGTTTCAGCGATAATAAACTCGAAATTACTTTGTCTAAAATACTTATTTTCCGAATACAGTGATATAGATATGTATCCGTACTTTCATGGCTATCTGAATGGCAGTCCCCTTGGGCAAAAGAATATGGAGGCATTTGGAATGAACCTTTCTTATCTGGTACGCCGGATTGCAGATATGAATTATAAAAATATGTTTCACACCATAGAAAAAATACATAAACGCTCTGGGAAAAACCGTATATTTTTGTTTTGCGATATGGTCTGGTGCGGATTTCGCTATCTCGCAGGTTATGCAGACTACGATCTGTTCCAGTTTTATCGTTTAAATTCTGTCCAGCGCGCAACCTACCTGACTCGCGGTAAAAACAACCAGGCCGTACGCCGCTTTAATCATCCGGATTATATCCACTTCTTTGAGGACAAGGCGGAGTTCAACCAAAAATTTGCCCCTTTTATTCACCGCGAATCCATGGATCTGAAGAAATCCGCTATACAGGAATTTGCTGATTTTTTGCAGCGTCATCCTGTAATCATCGCCAAACCCGCCGATGGCATCTGCGGGAGAGGAGTGCTTAAAACTTCCCTTTCCGACTTTGTGGATGTCAAAGATATGTATCATTTCCTGATTGAATCCGGCCGCACACTGATTGAGCAGGTGATTGAACAGCATCCGGATATCTCTGCCATTTATCCAAATTCCGTGAACACTTTGAGGATTGTGACAATCCTCAAAGAAGATCATACCGCAGATGTTGTGTTTTCCTCTATCCGCATTGGCAACAACGGCTCCTTTGTGGACAATCTCAACAGCGGAGGCATGTCCGCACTCATTGACAGCACAACCGGAATCATTACAAAGGCCGGTGAAGACAAGGATCTCCTCACCTATGAAATCCATCCGATGACGGGGAAACCCATTGTGGGCTTTGCCGTCCCTATGTTTGAAGAAGCTCTGGATATATGCAGGCAGGCGGCTGCTATCGTTCCTCAGATTCGCTATGTTGCCTGGGATGTCGCCATAACCAAAGACGGCCCGGAACTAATTGAGGGGAATACCTTCCCCGGCCACGATATTATGCAGCTCTCGTCCCAAAGAGAAAACGGTATGGGGATTCTGCCTGTTTTTCAGAAATACATGACATTTTCCCGCTGATTTTAACAATTCCACCCTCTAACATTCTTTCATACCCGGGAATCCGGCTCGGAGAGTTTCTTCGGGCCGGATTCCCGGGTATGTTCTTTTTATTCCGCAGTTGCTTTCTTCAGAAAATGGGGCCGTATCTTTCAAGATACGGCCCCATTCCATTTCACTGTAACAATCTTTTAATCTTCCGGTTCCAGCAGCCCATAATCCCCATTGTGGCGGCGGTATACAACGTTAATTTCCTCCGTCTGGATATTGCGGAACATGAAAAACTCATGATCCAGCATATTCATCTGCAAAATAGCCTCTTCCACTTCCATCGGCTTAACAGAGAACCGCTTGCTGCGCACAACTTTATAGTCATGGGTTTCTTCCGGTTCCTCCTGCGGCTCTTCCTGGGCAAGGAATGCAGCGTCCATATAGGCGCCTGCCCGAACCCTGTTTTCCAGTTTCCCCTTATTTTTTACAATCTGGCGGACAATGGAATCTGCCGCAGCTTCCAGGGAATCAAACATATCCCCGGTTGTTCTTTCAGAGCGGAATATCATAGAATTACGGGTATTGCGGATAGTAATTTCAACGGTGAACTGGTCTTTGAGATAGCTGAGTGTTACCTGTGCATCTGCTTCAGTCCCAAAAAATTTATCGAGTTTATTGAGCTTTTTTTCTACCCTTTCTCTGAAGCGATCCTTGATTGAAATTTTTCTTCCAGTGATAGTAATGTTCATAGATCCAGCCCCTTTTTTACACGGCAGGCTCTGCACGTGCTGATTTTCTTGGAAGCCACTGAAAAAAGGCTTCCCACAACCTCTGGTTGTATTTTTATTATACCACAATACTCACAAAAAAGAAAGAAATTGTTTTGAAATGATTATTAGTAATTTACGAATAGAAAATGCACAAAATAAAAATATTTTTAAAAATCTTATGATTTTCTTTCTTTTGGGAACACTATCTGCGAAAACGGTTTTCCGTTTTTGTTATCGTTGAAACAAAGGAGGGTATTCCATGAAAAAATTGCTGGTTTTGGCAGCCGCCGCTGTAATGTGCTCTGCAATGCTGGCTGGTTGTATGGGAGATGATGAAAAAAACAATTCCTCTTCCGGGGGTGTTGTCAGTGATGTCATCAGCGGCACCCAAGATGTCGTAAGCGATATTGCCAGCGGTGCTGAAGACATGGTCAGTGACGCTGTCGGCGGTGCCAAGGACATTGTCAGCGACACCGAAGATACTGTCAGCGATATCCTTTCCGGGAAATAATCCCCCGGGAATTCTGTGATTGAGCACAACAGCCCGGGCTTTTCCAGTGAAAAGCCCGGGCTGTCTGATTGTATTTTCTCAGATTTTGCATGTCCTGTAAAAATCACTTTCTTCTATAGAGAAAAGCCTCCGGCGCCAGGCGGAAGGTCAGTGCATCGTACCTTTTTCCGCGCACTTGACGAATGCCTCTTTTTCGATCAAATCCCTGAAACCCCAGGTTTTCCGCCACATGGATCATCGGGATATTTCCAGACCATGTCTGTGTATACAACTCTGAAAAGCCTGCACAGAACAAATACTCCAAAAACAGGGCCAGCGCCTGGGTTCCATATCCTTTTCCCCTGCTTTCCGGAGCCGGCAGATCAATTCCAACCGCCAGATATCTTCCATCCGGGCCGGAAGTAAAATCATCTTTTAAAAAATAGGAATTACACCAGCCAATGGATTTTCCGCTATCGGAAGCTAAAGCGATTTCGAACCCGCGGCGCAGCTGCTGTTCGTCCATCCAGCGGAGTTCCTGCACACGGCTCTCCAAATGTTCCCGATAGGCTTCCAGCCATGCTAAAGACGCCTGTCCCCCCGTTTCCTCATATTCCCAGGGTGCATCCCATTGCTGCCATTCGGTCTGTTGAGTCTCCCACAAAATCCGTCTTTCAATATCCCCTCTGCATAAATCTCGCAATATCACTGTATTTCCAATAATTTTCATAAAATACTCCTATTTCATTAATTCCATCACCTTCCCTCGCTACCAAAAAAAGTGTAGCATAGAAAAGAAATGGCGGCAACCCAGCATTTTCCCCAGATATGATTGCACCCTTTTTGGCATCATGCTATAATAATTCAAGCAATATAATAATTCAGCGCTTTTAGACAGCGGGAATCCCTTGGTTTGCACAGCGGATTCCACCACATTATAAACAGACCTGCCGGACGCGTTTTCTATTTTATCGTTCCGGTACAGGGAAAGGCAGGGAATGAGCACTGTGACTGATATAAAAGGTTTGGTAAAAAAACTAATATTTTTCTTTTTAACAATTTTCTTGATTACCGTGGCATACCTGGGGATCATCCAAATAACCGGTACCCCTTTCGGCGGATCCAACGCGGAAAAAAGGATGAACCAGTATGTACGGGTACAGTATGGGGAAGAATATATCGTCGATGATGTGGACTACAATATTTTTGAAATGTCCTACACCGGTTATTTATACCGGAAAGACGATACTTCCAGCAACCGGCAAAGCCTGTCTACGCTGACCTATTATGTGGATACCAAAACCATTGAAGACGGGAGCTTCCAAAACGATGAAATCGAGGCTCTGACTGCAAAGGTAACGGAAGTTTCCCATAATCTTTCAACCGGGGTACAATCATACAGCACAAAAACAGAAACATACTTTCCCGCCAAAAAATATAAGGAAAAACCGGAGCCAATTTACAGTATCCAGCTTTATGGCCTGACAAGCTCTGTACCCTCTTCCTCAAAGGGGGATTCCAAAGATCTGTTTGCCAAGACCGCTTATGAAATTATTCAGTCGATTCCGGAAGAATACAATGTACAGCAATGCCATATGCTTTTTCATGACAATACCGGGACTTATGAATTACAGGTGGACAAGTCTTTCCGGGGAATGAGCGAATCCAAAATCCGCAGAAAAATCTCCTTCATTACGAGTAAAAACAACATTCGTCAGGATATATCTTCCCAGGTATCAGAATAGAAAAACAGGAACAGCAATTAGCTGTTCCTGTTTTTTATTTCGATAATTCTCCTATCACCGTGCAGGCAAGCCCCTCTGCCTGTCCCGCTGTTACAAAACGGGGCGGGTGAGTACCATACTTCCGTTCAATCGTATCAGCATACCAGAAAAGCGTATCTTTTTGCAGCAGCTCAATCATCGATGCAGGGATGCCGTGAATGGATATTGCTCTTGCCCTGGCGAAATCCTGCCGTACGTCCCGCCGCCACCAATCCTGAAAACAGGCAAAGCGGTCAAACTGAAACAATTCGCCCCAGCGCAACTGGTTGCGGTGCTCTTCATCCGCTGTCAGATTACAAATGGATTGCTCCAGCTCCGGATTAAACAACTCATCCCACAGAATATCCGTATAAACATGTACCAGATACCCCAATAAATAGTCTGGATCCCGAAAGGAGTCATGCCTGTTATAAAATCGGCGGGCGTTCTGTTTCCATACTCCCAGATCCCGATCTCGGAGATGGGCATGCCAGCGCACTTCTTTGGGGGCAAACCCTTTGGCATTCACTCCATCCGGTGCAATACATCCTAGCAGAAACTGTGCCCGGTTTCCAGTACCGCCTTTTGTTTCCCAAAAGCGTTTTCCCACATAAAGGTGCATCATCTGTCCCGGCATGGTTGTTCCCCCTACTCCTGTATTCCAACCCCTGTAAGGGTTTCAATTTGCTGTTGGAAGTTCACTTTGGAACCGCATCGGACGGTTCCCTCCGATGTGACACAGAACACATCTCCTGTCTCCGACACAAGAATTTCCCGCACATTCTGCATTTCCAAAAACGGGTTTGCCAACCCGCTGGTAACAACCCGATGGGAAGAACCAACGGCATAGCCGATGTCCTGCGCACAGGCCACAAATACGGAATCTGCCGCAAACTCAGCGCCGCTGCTGAGCACCGCCTTCTGATCGCGGGTAAGTCCCGCCTCATAAGTAACCCCGGTACAATCGATATCATAGTAGTGTTCCTTCTCGGAAAGAGAAGTTTCTTCCGCTGTCGTGACAAGGCTGCCGTCCGCCGTCAGCCCCATGGTCTGCGTAGCACTCGCCGCAATACTGACAATTCCTTCCCATTCCTGGACATCGCACACCCGGTTGAGCGTATTGCTGTATCCTACGGCGATCACTGTCCCGTCTGCACGCAGACCAACCGTATGGTAAGGGCCTGTGTCGATGGAAACAATATCAGAAAATTCACTAACATTGCATTCCCCATATACGTTCGTTCCAGCAGCAACTACAGTTCCATCCGACCGCAGGCCGACAAGATGTTCTTTGCCTGCACTCAGGGAGACGATCCCTTTCCAGGAGGCAGCCGCCTGAAAAACGGGGTTTTCAGAAAACACAGTCACGCTGCCATCCGCATTAACCGCAGCAAAATCCGTCCCCGTATAGGCAACGGATTTTCGATCCCGTAAAATAACCGCCCGGCCGGCAAGTTCTCTGGCATCCCGATAATTCCCAGCCCTGGAAAAACAAATATAGGCTTCCCCATATTGTTTTTGCTCCATTGCGGAAACCCCAGAATTGTATAATCTATTCGGATAATAACTTTTTGTATAATAAAGCAATCCACCGATCACGATAACCGCAAGGGTAAACAATATACAGGAAAGCAAGAGAAACCGCCGCCGATAAAGACGTCCGTTCTCCAATTTTCTCTGTTCAAATCTGCGAATATTCTGTTCTTCTTTCCATAGTTTCTGTTGATCCATTTTATCCAGCCATTCTTTCGTACGCTCCAGTTGTTTCGGATCTACCAGATAAAAAACGGTTTCCCTCGTGCTTTTGCAACGGGGGCATATCAACTGATCTTTCAGGCAGTACCGACCGCAGGAACATACCCAGTCGCCGTTTTGCAGGGAAAGCGGATAAAATCGATGGACCGCATATTCCAGCACCATCGTTTCGGCGCGGCCGGCCAGGTACTGGAAAGCCGCGCGGTACTCCGGTTCTATTGGTTTTCCTGTCCGATAGGAAATCCCATCTTCTGAAAAATTGTTTTCCCGTTCTCCTCCGGCATAGGTTACCTGGACAAGTTGAATTTTTACACTTTGTACCGGATAGGGGCCCACCGCCACACGGTAAGAAAGCCCGCCGCTTTCACCGGGCACAAGCCGCTGGGGGTAAGAGTGTACTAATTCTATAGGAAAATCCCCGCACTGAACGATGAACCGAAGTTTTAAAGCCAGAATTACTTTTTTCCCAATATTTTGGAATTTCACGCGCAGGTACCGCTCCTCGTCCTCCTCCCTGCGCATTACTGTGACACGCAGCAAGTCAATTGGCCAATCCGGATGACAGATCCGCGATTCTTTTGATGATTCAACCCGCACTGCGTACCCCTCCCTCTTTCAACTCCTATTATTATGGTATCATAGCGGCTTTTAAGATACAAGAAAGGGATTCTTAATATTTAAATAAGTTTTTCCTCCTCGTTCTTCCCCCTTTCAAAAACACAGCTTTCAAAAGGCTCTAATTTCAATGACAGCTGATATTTCTGACCAATCTGTTTCGCAACCGCTGCTTTCTTTTCACAATTCACGCTTTCCTGAGTGGAAAATACCTTCCAATAAGTCCCGGCTGCGGGGACTTGCATACATACAGTAGGATCTTTTCCGAAATTCACCAGGCAGAACAATGACTGCCCTTCTTCCTGCGTTCTTCTTTCAAAGCAAAAAACGGTTTTGGAACTGGCCTCCAGCCAGTGAAAACATCCCGGATGGTAATCATCCTCATACAGAGCGGGATTTGCCTGATAAAAATGCTGAAGTTTACAAAGATATTTATGAAAATCACTGTGAGCAGGAAAACGCAGAATAGAAAAACTCAATTCCTGGGATTCGTCCCATTCTTTAAATTCCGCAAGTTCATTCCCCATAAAAGAGAGTTTTTTCCCGGGGTGTACTACTTGAAGCAGATACAGGGATCGAAGCTGCAAGAATTTTTCCTCATAATCCCCTGCAATTTTTCCGATAACTGCATGTTTTCCATGGACTACCTCATCATGGGAAAAAGGGAGGAGAAAAAGATCCTGGTAAAAATATTCGATAGAATGAGTTATCTTCTCCCGCTGTAACGCCCGCACAGGGATTTCCTCAGACAGATAAGAAAATGTATCATGCATCCAGCCCAAATTCCATTTATAATCAAAACCAAGCCCTCCATATTCCACCGGAGCCGTGACTTTAATATAGCGGGAAGAATCCTCTGCAATTTTCATGACGTCCGGATGCCGCTGGCTGATTACTGCGTTCGCACCCCGGAGAAAAGCAATGCCCGGATGGTTTAATTCCCCTCCGTCTATCCCGTTTTTATAGATAAGATGAGAGACCGCATCATAGCGGATCCCATCTGCATGGAATTTTTCACACCAAAAATCCAGCACGGACAACATAAAACTCCGTACATAGGGCTTGGTATAATCAAAAAGTACCGTTCCCCACTCGCTGTATTTTCCCTGCTCTGTTTTTTGTTCATACAGGGGAGTTCCGTCAAATTCTGCCAGGGCATATCCATCCGATACAAAATGCACCGGGACAAAATCAAAAATCACCCCGATCCCATTCTGATGGCAGAGATTCACCAGCTGCATCAGTTTTCTTGGATCTCCATAACGGCTGGTGGCGCTGAAGTAGCCAGTCACCTGATATCCCCAGGAGCCGTCGAACGGATGCTCACACAATGGCAGAAATTCCAAATGCGTATACCCCATCTGTTTCAGGTATGGGATCAGCTGCTCAGCCAGTTCCTCATAATTATACAGGCGGTCCAGATCCTCTGCCTGTGGATCTTTAAATTTCCAGGAGCCGGCATGTAATTCATAAATAGACAGCGGCCGATTATAATTTTTATTTCGCTGTGCCATCCAGTCTTGATCCTGCCATGGAAAACCTTCCATATCCCATACGATCGATGCTGTCCCCGGCCTCTGTTCGCTGTAAAAAGCAAATGGATCCGCCTTATCCAACAGGTGGCCCTGAGGGGTCTCTATCCGGTATTTATAGAGATCTCCCATCCGGGCATGATCAACAAAAACTGAGAAAACCCCTCTTGTCCGGCGCTCCATTTCATATCCCCGCCAGCCATTAAAAGAGCCAATCACACTGACGCTTTTGGCATGCGGTGCAAATACAGTGAAACGCACTCCTTCTTTTCCATATTCCTGAACCAAGTGCGCTCCAAAATACTGATACGCTTCCGGGCTTGTCCCCGCAAGAAATGCCTGCTCTATTGAATGCTTTCCCATCTTTTCCCCTCCCGGCTGTCTTTTTTTTCACGGTAAAGCTTTGTATTGCATTTGTCAAGCAGAACCGGTCGAGGAAACCAGAATTTCCATCAAAACAAATCTGGGGCTTTCCTTTATAAAAAACAGTGCTATAATATGCCTATGGAAAGAAAAACAGATTTTTTCAGCGATCACCTTTAAGGAGGATTTGTCATGACAATTTTGGTTGTAGGCTGCGGTAAAGTCGGCTCGCGGCTTGCTTCTGTACTTGACAAAATGGGCCATGATATCAGCGTTATTGACCAAGATGAACGGAATCTCCATATGCTGGATGCAGATTTCAACGGGTTCACTACAGTCGGCGTCCCAATTGATCAGGATGTCCTTCGCCGCGCAGGGATTGAAAACTGCGACGCACTTGCTGCAGTTACGCACGATGACAACGTCAACATTATGGTCGCACAGCTGGCACGGGAATTTTTTAAGATAGAACGCGTCATTGTGCGCATCTATGATCCAAATCGGGAAGACGTATTCTCCCATTTTGGTTTAAGCACCATTTGTCCAACAAACTTAACGGTCGCATCTGTCTGTTCTGCACTGACAGATGAAGAGGAAACCAGAAATATGACGTTTGGAACGCAGACCATTTTCTTTTCCTCTGTCAAGGTTCCCAGCGAACTTGTCGGAAAACGCTCTTCCAGCGTTCCAATTGCCAAAAATGAACAGCTTTTCGGCGTTTCCCATATGGATGGAACATTCACTATGACCGCATTGCACCCTGTGCTGCTCAAACGCACCGATCGGCTGGTCTTTGCCCGCGTGATTGACTGATTACGGAGGTTGCTATGAATATTATTGTAGTCGGCGGAGGAAAGGTTGGCTATTACCTGACCAAAACCCTTTTAGAACATGGGCACAGCCCTATTTTGATTGAACAGAACAGGGAAAGCTGCCGCCGTGCGGCAAACGAACTGGATATCCCTGTCATCTGTGGGGACGGCACTACAATTGAAGTCCTGGAAGAAGCGGGAATTTCCCACTGTGATGCCCTGATTGGAGCAACCGGCCAGGATGAAAACAATTTGATTGCATGCCAGCTGGCCAAAATGAAATTCCATATTAAAAAGACGGTCGCCCGCGTCAACAACCCCAAAAATGTAGAAGTTCTGAAACAATTGGGAGTGGATATCCCTATCAGCTCTACCGACAGTATTGCACGGATGCTGGAGCAGGAAGTAGACACCGCTACTATCCGACGGCTGATGTCCCTCAACCGCGGAGAAACCATCCTCTCAGAAGTCCAGTTGGAAGAGGATCATCCCCTGGACGGAAAGCGATTGATGGATCTGAACCTTCCGAAAGACGCCATTGTTGTTACCCTTGCCAGAGAGGATGATATTATCGTGCCAAACGGCAGCACGCGCATCCACTCCGGTGATAAAATGCTTGTTGTCGCAAAAAACAAGGCCATCCATGATCTGGCCATTGCTTTGCACCTGGATCCCAAAGACTTAAAAAGAAGATAACTGGGACAGGGGTTGTTTTTTTGCAGGACAGCACCTGCTTGCTATTTTCCCTTAGAAACGGTATCATAGAAAAAACAATAGTGGAAAGGTATGGTATCCATGGAAGCTTTACAGGCTATTTTTACCAGGCGCAGTGTCCGCGATTATACCGAAAAAGACGTTTCTGATGAAATGGTGGAAACTTTGCTGCATGCGGCAATGATCGCCCCTAGCACAGTGAATAACCAGGATTGGGCGTTTGTTGTCGTCCGGGAACACAAAATCCTGGAAGAACTTGCAGACGGGTTGAATGGAAGCGGGGAAATGCTCCGTCATGCCCCGGTTGCCATTGTCGTATGCGGGAATTGGAATACCGCCTATCGTTATGCAAAAGATTACTGGATTGAAGACTGCAGCGCTGCAACAGAAAATATTCTGATTGCTGCAAATGCACTTGGTCTTGGCGCTGTATGGCTTGGAACCTATCCTCAGACAGATAAAATGCAGCATGTCTCCAAAACGCTGGAACTGCCGGAAACGATTATCCCCATGTGCGTCGTTTCTATCGGATGGCCTGCTTCTTTAAAAGAAAGTGCGGTGGATGAACGATTTGATCCTGAGAAAATCCATCTCAACAAATGGTAAGAAACTCTATTCTTAATCAAAAGGGGAATGGAAAAATCCATTCCCCTTTTTGGTTGAGAATATAACTTTCAAAGACCAAACTCTTTTGCATAGATCATTTTTCCACCTACAGGACGGGCGTTTTCCAATAACCGGATTGCCATAAAATTCTCTTCCGGTATTCCCTGTGGGGGTTCAATTCCAAATTCTTTTGCCGGCAGATATCCGCAGCGCGGATAATAGGTCTCGCTTCCAAGAACTATGGAATAGGAAAACCCCATCCGTCTTGCAATATGATGGCCTTGCTGAATCAGCGCCGTACCCACTCCCTGTCTTTGAAACTCCGGTATAACAGCGAGCGGCGCCAGGGCGAGTACCGACTCCTGCCCCACTTTTGCCTTGGTAAACAGGATATATCCGGCCAGCCGGCCTTTTCTTTCTGCCACCAGGGAAAGTCCTGGGACAAATGCTGTACTATGCCTGAGGGCTGCCACCAAATCCTGTTCCTTCCCATCCCGATGTTCTGCATGCTCAAACGCTTGCTGGATTAACCGGTAAACGGCTGCATAATCCCGATCCATTTCCTGTCTGATGACAAAGTTGTTCCGCTGCATAAAAAAATCCCCTTTTCTACGGTTCCAATAAAAGGACATCGTCTGCCTGTTCCGTCATATCGGGTCATAGAAACAGGCAAGGATTCCCTTTATTTTTTCCCTGGTACGGGCAAGATGGCGGCTGACTGTACTTTTGTTGAGATGTAATTGCTCTGCAATTTGTTCCATTGTCAATCCGTTCTTGTAATACAGCAGGGTAATTTCTCTCTGCCGTCGAGTTAAACGGTTGCGGATCACACCGGAGACTACCCGCAGCAAATATGCCTGTTCGCTGTTGACAAAATCCTCATCATAGTTGCCTTGCAGATAATCTCTCATGGACTGACGGTTCAGCAATTCTTCATAGAGCATCGAAAACACCCCCTTTTTCAACGTAGCATACATGTTTCCGTCTGTCAAATTCTGATACGAAAACCCTGTAAAGCCGGTTCACTGTCAATGTACAGAATCACAGCTTTTAATGCAGCACAAAGCAATCTATTTCTTTTTGGCCATTCTTTTAGGAGGGAGAACCATGCCTCAAACACCCTTGTACAATTTTTTAAAACAGTATCATGCAAGCGGATGCTCCCGCCTGCATATGCCGGGACATAAGGGAAACTTTCCTTTGCTCAATCAGGAGGGTCTCGGTTCTTTGGATATTACAGAAATCCAGGGGGCGGACAGCTTGTTTGAATGCAATGGGATTCTCAGGGAAGCGGAAAAAAACGCGGAAGCCCTTTACCACAGTACCCGCACGCTCTACAGCGCCGGCGGAAGCACGCTTTGTATCCAGACCATGCTCGCCCTTGTCCGCCCGCGCGGGGGAAAAATTATTTTGTCAAGAAACTCTCACAAAGCCGCCGTCAACGCAATAGCTCTGCTCGGCCTGGAGCCGGTTTGGCTTTTTCCAAAAAAGCTGGATGATACCGTATTCCCGGGAATCATAACCCCGGAACAGATTCGAGACGCCCTTTTAAAACATCCGGACGCCGCCGCCGTCTATGTGACCTCCCCGGATTATTTCGGCATTCTCTGTAATATCCGGGGAATTAAAACAGAATGCGAAGCATTTGGCGTCCCGCTTCTGGTGGACAATGCGCATGGAGCTCATCTCTGCATTTTTGACGGAATGCATCCCATTCAACAGGGCGCCGATCTCTGCTGCGATTCTGCACACAAAACCCTTCCCGCCTTAACCGGATCCGCCCTGCTGCATATTGGGAACCCGGAATTCACAGCTGGTGCAAAGGAAACTATGTCTCTATTCGGTTCCACCAGTCCCTCCTATCTCATCATGCTTTCCACTGAACTCGCCCTGAATTGGCTGGCCGAAGAGGGGAAAACCGCTTTTAAAACCCTGCAAAATCGAGTTTTCAAGATTGAAAAACAGTTTGTAGAAAATGGATTTGCCACCCCTGCATCTTATCGGCGGGATTCGACCCGGATCGTACTGGACACCCTGTACGGAGGATATCCCGGCGAGGAATTCGCCGCACTGCTGCGAAGCTTTGGCATGGAACCGGAATTTGTATCAAAAGGTGCGGTTGTCCTGCTCACTTCCCCCTTTAACCGGGAAGAAGATTTTCGCAGGCTGGAGCAATTTGCCGCTTCCCTTCCTAAGCGGGAGCGGATACATACCCGTATTCCTGAATTTCCCGTCCCAGATCGGGCTATGAGCGTCCGCCAGGCAGTACTCTCCCCTTTTGAAGTCCTTTCTCTGGAACAGGCGGAGGGAAAAACCTGTGCAGACGCGCGGATTTCCTGCCCTCCCGGAGTACCGGTGGTTATGCCCGGCGAGGTGATTGATAAAAAAATCAGGAATATTTTAAAAATGTATGGCATAAATGACATAAAAGTGGTAAAATGAAATTACAAACTTAGATAGTTTGTAATTTGCATGCCAAGGAGGTTGCTTTTATGAAACTTATTTTCGCTATTGTATCCAGTGACGACAGCTCTGCTGTGCAGAGTGGCCTGACAAAGGAAGGATTTTCCGTTACCAAACTCGCTACCACCGGAGGCTTCCTCATGGCGGGAAACACTACATTCATCATCGGTACCGACGACGAAAAAGTCGACAAGGCTATCGAAGTGATTTCCAAGCACAGTAAGAAACGTGTACAGATGGTACCGTCTTCCGCATCTTACGGCGTGGGTATGTATACCACATTCCCGGTCGAAGTGACTGTGGGCGGCGCTACGATCTTTGTCCTGGATGTCGAACGATTTGAGAAAGTCTGATTTCCCTTTATGTGTTTTCAAGGAGTAGGGCTTTCTAAAAAATTCATTGCAAATGCACAGGCTAAAGCGGCGCTCGCTGGTTTTTTAACCAGCGGGCGCATGCCGCATGCTCTGCTATTGGAAGGTGCAGCAGGGACGGGGAAAAAAACATTTGCCCTATATGCCGCATCTCTTTTTTTAAACGACGGATACCAGCCTGGCACCTATGAAAAACTGCTTGCCGGAAATCACCCCGACTTTATTTGGGTGAAAGGAGACGGTTCCGCGCGTTCCTTTCATATCGACGCCATCCGTACAATCCGCGACAG
>CALDJI010000040.1 GCA_937901805.1 uncultured Clostridia bacterium
CCAGTGGCAAAGGGAGGCACCGCCGCCATTCCGGGAGGGTTTGGAACCGGAAAACCTATGACCCAGCATCAGCTGGCAAAGTGGTGTGATGCGGACATCATCGTATACATCGGCTGCGGGGAGCGCGGCAACGAGATGACCCAGGTGCTTGAGGAATTCTCAGAATTGATCGACCCGAGGACGGGCAAAGCCCTGACCGACCGTACCGTCCTGATTGCCAACACTTCCAATATGCCGGTTGCAGCGCGTGAGGCATCTATCTATACCGGTATTACCCTCGCGGAGTACTACCGCGATATGGGTTACCATGTGGCGATTATGGCGGATTCGACATCCCGTTGGGCGGAGGCGCTGCGCGAGATCTCCGGCCGTCTGGAAGAAATGCCTGCGGAAGAAGGCTTCCCGGCTTATCTGCCGTCCCGCCTGTCCGGCTTCTACGAACGCGCAGGCTACATGACCAATTTGAATGGGACGGAGGGTTCCGTCACCATTATCGGCGCGGTTTCCCCGCAGGGCTCCGACTTCTCCGAGCCGGTTACCCAGAATACCAAGCGTTTTGTCCGCTGCTTCTGGGCACTGGATAAATCCCTGGCTTATGCGCGCCACTATCCGGCGATCAACTGGATGACCAGCTACAGCGAATATGACGATGATTTTACCGAGTATTACAATCAGAACGTGGGGAAAGACTTCCTGCCGCTCAAGCGCCGGATTACTGCGCTGCTTGCAGAGGAAGCGCGCCTGATGGAAATTGTCAAGCTGATTGGTTCCGACGTCCTCCCGGACGATCAGAAGCTGGTGATTGAAATTGCAAAGGTCATCCGCGTCGGTTTTTTGCAGCAAAATGCGTTCCATGCGGACGACACCTATGTCCCGATGGAAAAACAGCGGGAAATGATGAAAGTGATTTTGTATCTCTATGATAAGTCCACGGAACTCGTCTCCCGCAGCATCCCAATTTCCAATATCCTCTCAACCGGAATTTTTGACAAGCTGACCCGTATCAAATATGATATCCCGAACGATAAGCTGGAGATGTTCGAGGATTATTATAAGGATATTGACGAAAAGCTTGCGCAGAGCGACCGGTAATTACCGGCTGAGTAAAGGAACGGAGG
Organism: uncultured Clostridia bacterium; assembly: GCA_937901805.1. Classification (GTDB taxonomy): domain Bacteria; phylum Bacillota; class Clostridia; order Oscillospirales; family Ruminococcaceae; genus Pseudoruminococcus_B. Next base: position 1,119 of record CALDJI010000040.1, read on the forward strand.
GAAAAACAATGGCAATTCAATATCTTGGACTGGATGAGATCAACGGCTCCCTGATTGTCCTTGACCATGTGCCGAATGCAAGCTTTGATGAACTCGTGGAACTCAGGCTGCAAAACGGCGCCTCCCGTCTGGGGCGTGTCGTGGAAATTCAGGGCGAACGCGTTGTCATCCAGGTCTTTGAAGGGACAAATGATCTGTCCCTGGTCAATACCACGACAAAATTTACTGGAAAACCGATGGAACTGCCCCTTTCCAAGGAACTGCTGGGGCGTATTTTCAATGGGGCGGGCAAACCGGTTGACGGTTTGGGAGAGATCTTCCCGGAATCCTATGCGGATATCAACGGAAAACCGATTAACCCGGTTTCCCGGACCTATCCGAGGAACTATA
>CALDJI010000041.1 GCA_937901805.1 uncultured Clostridia bacterium
CTTTCTCTCTTTTTCGCCCCGAAATTCTGTGCTACAAAGGCATTGACCGCCGTGGCAAAGCCGTCCGCCGTCATCCAGGAAATACTCTCAATCTGGCTGCCGACTTTCTGTACAGCTACCGCAGCGTCTCCCCAGGCGGCAATCAAGCGGGCAATCACCATGGAAACTTCGGTAAAGAGCATGCTCTGCATAGCAGAGGGCAGTCCAATACGGAGAATTTCTTTCATACACGCGCGATCCGGCTTCCGGCGCATCCGCACATGGCAGAACAGATGGCTGTCCTTTCTGGCATAGAGTACGAACAATAGTACCACCAGCGCCTGTGCCAGAACAGTCGCCAGGGCGGCCCCCCCGACGCCCATGGGCGGGATGGGTCCGATTCCAAAAATCAGCAGAGGATCAAGCACAATATTGAGCAGCAGACCCAGGACCGTGGCAAGAAAAGGCGTTTTGCTGTTTCCAGTTGCCGTAATCAGTCCGGTAAAGACCAGAGTTAAAACTGAAAAAACCATCCCCGCCGATACAATCACCAAATAGGTCTCCGCATCCCGGACAACGGCGGGATCATTGAGTTTGAAAAAGCCAATCAACGGCTGATGGAAAAGAAGCATGACGAGCGCATACAGAGCGGAGAGAATCAGTCCCAGTTGAAGGGAATTCTGCGCAAACCGTCCTGCCAGGGGCGCATCTCCTGCGCCCAGGCTCTGTGCCACCTTGACCTGCCCGCCCATGCGCGCAAGCACGGCAAGTCCCTGCGACAGCCACATATACATCCCGGCCGCGCCAACCGCAGCTACAGCCCCCGGGCCGACGCGCCCGATCCAAATCATATCTGTCATGTTATACGCCATATTTACCAGCGACGTCGCCATAATCGGTAAAGCCAGGCGCGTTAGAGCGGAGAGAATATTCCCCTCCAGTAAATTCACCCGTTTCGACATAATAATTTCCCCCTGAAAACCCCTCAGAATTTTAGCCGCACAAAAAATCCCCGGGATCTTGTTCCAGAGACCCGGGGATTCAAGCGCCCTATTTACTTAATGACGTTGCTGGAATCCTTGAGCACGACGTCATGCGCGCCGCCCTCCACAATACTGGTAGCGGAAACCAGGGTCAGTTTTGCTTTTTTCTGCAATTCCGGGATGGTGAGCGCCCCGCAGTTGCACATCGTGGATTTCACCTTGCTCAGAGTGAGCTGGACATTGTCCTTCAGGCTTCCTGCGTAGGCGACATAGGAATCGACGCCCTCTTCAAAGGAGAGCTTTGCAGCGCCGCCCATATCATAGCGCTGCCAGTTTCTCGCTCTGGAGGAACCCTCGCCCCAGTACTCTTTCATATAGTTTCCGTTGATATTGACCTTATTTGTCGGGCTCTCATCAAAGCGGGCAAAATAACGACCGAGCATGACAAAATCTGCTCCCATGGCAAGCGCAAGGGTGAGATGGTGGTCGTGGACGATACCGCCGTCGGAACAGATCGGCACATAGATGCCGGTTTCCTCAAAATACTCGTCGCGGGCTTTTGCCACTTCAATGACGGCAGAAGCCTGTCCGCGTCCAATGCCTTTCTGTTCTCTGGTAATGCAGATGGAACCGCCGCCGATTCCGATTTTTACAAAATCCGCTCCTGCTTTTGCAAGGAACAAAAAGCCCTCTTTATCCACAACGTTACCGGCGCCGACCTTCACGGTGTCTCCATATTTTTCACGGATAAACGCAATGGTCCGAGACTGCCATTCTGTAAAGCCCTCGGAGGAATCGATGCACAGAACGTCCGCGCCCGCCTCCACCAAAGCGGGGACGCGCTCTTCATAGTCACGGGTATTGATGCCTGCGCCTACCACATAGCGCTTGGAAGCGTCCAGCAGCTCGTTCGGGTTTTCCTTATGAGAATCGTAATCCTTGCGGAACACAAAATAGAGCAGCCGCTGGTTGTCGTCAATAATCGGCAGGGAATTGAGCTTGTGATCCCAGATGATATTGTTGGCCTCTTTCAGGCTGGTGCCCTCCGGAGCGGTAATCAGTTTTTCGAACGGGGTCATAAATTCGGAGACTTTGGTTTCCGGAGACATCCGGCTGACGCGGTAGTCGCGGCTGGTGACAATCCCGAGGAGTTTTCCATCGCTGGTGCCGTCGTCTGTTACGGCAACGGTGGAGTGATCGGTTTTTTTCTTGAGCGCAAGAATGTCTGCCAGGGTCTGATCCGGGCGGATATTGGAATCGCTGCGCACAAAGCCTGCTTTATAATTCTTTGCACGGGCAACCATAGCGGCTTCGCTTTCGATGCTCTGAGAACCGTAAATAAAGGAGATGCCGCCCTCTTTTGCCAGGGCAACCGCCATATTATCGTCCGATACCGACTGCATGATGGCGGAAACCATTGGGATATTCATGGAAATCGCCGGTTCTTCCCCTTTTTTAAACTTGACAAGCGGTGTTTTGAGGCTGACATTGCTGGGAATACACTCTGCAGAAGAATAGCCGGGAACCAGCAGATACTCGTTAAACGTATGAGATGGTTCGCTGAAATAATACGCCATGGTATCGTCTCCTTTTCTTTTCTCTGTAATGGCGGTTGATTTGAATAAAAATACGCCGTTTCTTATAAAATTTCACTCCATCAGAGGAAAGCCCAAAGAAAACCGGCGGTTGAGTTTTTCCTATTATAATGAGGAAAAAATCATAAGTCAAGCACTCTTTTTTTCCTTTGACAGAGTTTATCATAATCCATAACTATACAGGGAAATCTTCCCCCTGTTTTTATGGATTTTTCTGTCGTTTTTTTGCGCGGTGCTATGGGGAGCCGGACAGCTCCCCATACATAGCTCTGAATAAATATGATTCGAAGCCCAGCGCATAACGGATCGTCAGACTTCCCTGTTACTGAAAGTTTCCTCCCTGTCCCATATAGGGTTGATACGGGGCAGATGGCGGAGGAGCCATATCAACGGGGACGCGGTTGCGCACAGCAAACACAAAAATCGGTCCCAGACCCAGAAGAATGGATAATACTAGAAACACTGTCGCCTTCTGAGGCGCATGAACCTTGAAAATCTGATAGTAGGAGATATAGGTAAAGACCGTGGTCGCAATGCTAAGTCCCCAGACGAGGAGCCACGGAAACTCAAACAGTCCTGTGAGCACCCCGGAGAAAAAGGTCACACATCCACAAATCAGCAGGATCAGGGAATACTTTGTATTTTTCCCCTCGTGCATTTCAATCTGGTCCGCAACGTTGCCCAGCAGATACATCCGCCCAATGGGAATCCATGCAAGGAATGCGTTGTCAATCCCCCGGCACTGCGCGATATGGTACAGACCAATGCTCTCCAGCACATAGAAAACCAAAGAGACAATCAGCCAAATAGCCAGAATCACTACAAGCACGGTCCAGAACATCACTAAAAATTCCCCAAGATCCGAGTAATAATTGTAATAAGACATATAATTTCTCCCTTACTTTGATTCACCCCAAAACCGCATATTTATAGAAATGGGGAGAAGACATTTTACAAATCCATTATACCGGATGAAAAAAAATTTCGCAACATATACAACCAGAAAGAAATTTAGTTTGCCGAGCAAATAAAATGAAGAGGAAAACGTGAACAAAAATTGAATTCTCGCCCCGATTGTTGCATAGTATAGCAGAATTATGGTAATATTATAATTAGTCAACTAAGTAAAAAGGAGAGGTACCCCATGTTCGACTGCCGGCAAGAACCATCCGCATTATTGATGCTGTTTGGCCAGGTGGCCCATCTGCAGCTTTTACAGGCATATAACCTGCTGGATGAACTCGGCGTCCACCCCAAACAAGTACCGACATTGATGGCTCTCAAAAATCATGAAGGTATCAGCCAGAGGGAACTGGTGGATTTGCTCCGCGTCAAAGCCCCTACTGTAGCGGTTACTGTCAAACGCCTGGAACGCGCAGGATATGTCAAACGAGGGGGAGACGAAACGGATCAGCGGGTCAACCGGATTTATCTGACCGAATACGGCAAACAGATTGTCGAGCAAATCCCATCCCGTATGAAACAAGTAGAACAGGAAATCCTGAAGGGAATGACCCCAGAAGAGCTGCTGCTCATGCGCAGGCTGCTGCTTCAGATGCGGGAAAACCTGACAGAACCCCATCTGCGGAGCCCTGTGGAAGGAAACTAACCCCAGGCAACCCCGTAAAAAAGATTCCAAAGGGAGGACTGACCCATTTGCTTAAGCTTGCCAAATATCTCAAAAAATCGATCGTCCCAATCCTGCTGATTTTCGGATTGCTGGTCATCCAGGCAATGTGCGATCTGGCGCTGCCGGACTATACCTCCAAAATCGTCGACATCGGCATCCAGCAGGGAGGGATCGAACATGCGGCCCCACAGGCGATTGCCAAAGAGCAACTCACTAAAATCCTGCTGTTTATCCAAGAATCGGAACAGCAGACTGTTTTGAAGGAATACCGTCTGCTTGACCCGGAAACCCTTTCCGATTCGGAATATCAGAAATATCTCAAGGAGTACCCTGCCCTGGAAAACGAGCCTGTCTATGTTTTGAATACTAAAGATACCGAAAAAATTGAACGGCTCTCCTCCTTGCTTGCAAAGCCAATCCTGTTGACCGAATTTCTGGAACAGGAAAACGGGCAGAGCGCCGCGCTCAAAGAGCAGCTGCTTTCTCAGGTGATGCCCGGCGGAGTCCCGCAGCAGATCCCAGTAGATTCGATTGATTTATTCCAACTCCTTTCCAACCTGCCCGCAGAGCAGCGGGAGCAGCTAACCGCCAAAATGGAAGAGCCCTTTGGGGATCTTTCCGACAGTATGTCGCAGCAGAGTGCCGCCGCTTTCCTGAAAACAGAGTACGAACGTCTGGGTATGGACGCATCGGATATCCAAACCGGATACATCCTGCGGACGGGCCTGAAAATGCTGGGCGTCTCCCTGCTTGCCGTTGCGGCGACGATCCTGGTCGGCTTCCTTGCTTCCCGGGTGGCGGCGTCCCTGGGGCGCGATCTGCGCAGCAGCGTCTTTAAAAAGGTCGTCTCCTTTTCCAGCCAGGAGATGGATGAATTCTCAACCGCTTCCCTGATTACCAGAAGTACCAACGACATCCAGCAGATCCAGATGTTTATGGTCATGATGCTGCGGATTGTCTTTTACGCCCCGATCCTGGGCATCGGCGGCGTCATCAAAGTCCTCGGCACCAACACCTCCATGACCTGGATCATCGCCGTCGGCGTCGCGGCTGTCCTCACTCTGGTGATCGTGCTGTTCTGCATTGCCATGCCGCGCTTTCAGATCTTGCAGAAACTGGTCGACAAGCTCAACCTGGTCACCAGGGAAATCCTCACCGGCCTGCCGGTTATCCGTGCCTTTTCCACCCAGAAATACGAAGAATCCCGTTTTGACAGAGCGAACCGGGATCTGACCAGAACCAACCTCTTCGTCAACCGGGTAATGACCTGTATGATGCCGACTATGATGCTGATGATGAACGCAATTTCCATCGCCATCGTCTGGTTTGGCGCCAAAGGGATTGACGCCGGTCAGATGCAGGTTGGCGACATGATGGCATTTTTACAGTACACGATGCAGATTATCATGTCCTTCCTGATGATTTCCATGGTTTCCATTATGATGCCGAGGGCGTCCGTTTCTGCCGGCCGTATTGTAGAAGTACTCAAAAAAGAACCGGCCATCAAAGATCCCGTTTCCCCAAAAGCCGCCAATCCTTCCAAAAAAGGCGTAGTAGAATTCCAAAACGTCTCCTTCCGCTATCCAAATGCACAAGAGGACGTCCTTTCTGACATCTCCTTTACGGCGCTCCCAGGGCAGACCACGGCTTTCATCGGTTCCACCGGCTCTGGGAAATCCACCCTTATCAACCTGATCCCGCGTTTTTACGATGTATCGTGCGGGGAAATTCTGGTAGACGGTACCAACATCAAAGAGATGACCCAACACGATCTGCACGAAAAGATTGGATATGTCCCGCAGCAGGGCGTTCTCTTCTCCGGGACGATTGCATCCAATATCAAATACGGCAAAAAGGACGCCAGCGATGAGCAGATGCGCTCCGCGGCAGAAACCGCCCAGGCCATGGAATTTATCAGTCAAAAGGAGGATACCTTCGACTCCGAAATTTCCCAGGGCGGCACCAATGTCTCCGGCGGGCAAAAACAGCGTCTCTCCATTGCAAGGGCAATTGCGAAAGAGCCGGAGATCTATATCTTTGACGACAGCTTTTCCGCCCTGGATTTCCAGACCGATCGCGCCCTGCGCGCCGCGTTGAAGGAAAAAACGGCGGATTCCACCGTGCTGATTGTTGCGCAGAGAATCAGTACCATTATGCATGCGGAACAAATCATTGTCCTGGACGAAGGAAAAATTGTCGGTATCGGGACCCATAAACAGCTGCTGGAAACATGCGAAGTATACCAGCAGATTGCACTATCCCAGCTTTCAAAGGAGGAATTGGCACAATGAGCAAAAAAAGAGGCCCCATGGGGCACGGCGCGATGCACGGGGAAAAGGCCAAGGACTTCAAGGGTTCCATGAAAAACCTGCTGAAATACCTTTCAGTATATAAGCTTTCCCTGCTGCTTGTATTGATTTTTGCCGTAGGCAGCACGGTCTTTATGATTGTGGGGCCGAAAATCCTCGGCAACGCAACAACGGAAATTTTTAACGGCCTTGTCAGCAAGGTTTCCGGCGGTGCGGGCATTGACTTTGGCAAAGTCGGGCAAATCCTGATTTTCCTGCTGGTGATGTATGGGATCAGCGCCCTGTTCTCCTATATCCAGAGTTTTTTGATGACCGGCGTCACACAGAAAATAACCTATCAGCTCCGGAAAGCGATTTCCGAAAAGATCAACCGGATGCCTATGAAATACTTTGACGGGAAAACCCACGGCGAGGTCCTTTCCCGCGTGACCAACGATGTGGATACGCTCAGCCAGAGTATGAACCAGAGCATCATCCAAATTATCACCTCGATTACTACGGTCATCGGCGTCCTGATTATGATGTTCTCCATCAGCTGGCTGATGACCATTGTCGCATTGCTCATCCTCCCCATCTCCCTGTTGCTGGTCTCCGTCATTGTCAAGCGTTCCCAGAAATACTTCAAGGCGCAGCAGGAATACCTCGGCCATGTCAACGGCCAGGTAGAAGAGGTCTACGGCGGGCACAATATTGTCCGCGCATTCAACAGCGAAGAAGATGTAGTTAAAACCTTTGATGAAACCAATGAGACCCTGTACAAATCGGCCTGGAAATCCCAGTTCTTCTCCGGTATGATGCAGCCGATTATGAATTTCATCGGCAACATCGGCTATGTCGCCGTCGCCATCCTGGGCGGCTGGCTGGCGATTGCCGGAACCATCACTGTGGGGAATATCCAGTCTTTTATCCAGTATGTCAAGACCTTTACCCAGCAGGTCACCTCCGCCGCGCAGGTTACCAATATGCTTCAGGCGACAGCTGCTGCTGCGGAACGGGTATTTGAATTCCTTGCAGAAGAAGAGGAGGATCAGACCGTTTCCAATCCGGTTTCCGTGAAAGGGCTGGAAGGGCGCGTCACCTTTGATCATGTCCGGTTTGGATATAACCCGGATAAGATTATCATCAAGGATTTCTCCGCTTCTGTGGAGCCGGGCCAAAAAATTGCCATTGTCGGGCCGACCGGCGCCGGAAAGACCACAATGATCAAACTACTGATGCGCTTTTACGACGTCAATTCCGGTGCAATCCTGGTGGACGGGCACAATGTCAAGGACTTCAACCGCAGCGAACTGCGGGAAATGTTCGGCATGGTATTGCAGGATACCTGGCTGTTCAATGGAACCATCCTGGATAATATCCGTTACGGAAAACTGGATGCAACCGAGGAAGAAGTCCAAACGGCGGCAAAATCCGCCCATGTTGACCATTTTGTCAAGACCCTGCCGGACGGCTATCATATGGTGCTCAATGAGGAGGCAAGCAATGTTTCCCAGGGACAAAAACAGCTTTTGACGATTGCCCGCGCTATACTAGCCGATCCGAAAATCCTAATTCTTGACGAAGCCACCTCCTCGGTCGACACCCGCACCGAGGAACGGATTCAAAAGGCCATGGATAACCTGATGCGCGGAAGAACCAGCTTTATCATCGCGCACCGTCTTTCTACGATCCGGGACGCCGATCTTATCCTTGTCATGAAGGACGGGGATATTGTGGAACAGGGGACACACGAAGAACTTCTGGCCCGCGGAGGGTTTTACTCCAAGCTCTACAATTCCCAGTTTGAAAGCGTTCAATCCGCATAAAACCCTCTATACAACCCCCCTGCCATTTTCAGCAGGGGGGTTCACGTTCATTTTCATCTTCTCTGTACAGGCTTTACGCCAAGATGGGGAAGGCTATTCCCGCCTTTATTCACAGACAATCGTCAGTTTTTCAAAAGCCTTTTTGGCTTTTTCCCGGCCGGAAAGGCTTGCTAAAAGCACTCCCGTCTTTGACTCCTGAACCCGCATCACAAAATTATCTTCTGTCCCGGATTCTCCCTCAATTTCATACATGTAGTATGTATTTCCATCTTTCTGTGTATCCTCCAATACAGTCATACCCTGTTCGCCCTTGATGGCAAGATAGCTTTGATATCCCTCTTCATGGAGAAATATTCCCACCAAGACAGTTTCTTCATCCTCTATCACTGCAAACCGTCCGTCTTTCTGCGTCAACGACATCCCATCGGAAGTGTCCAGAGAAACCTTAATAGTATCTCCTGTTTGCACGTCAAAAGAATAAGACATACTGGTTGAGATGGAACAAGCGCATAAAGCAATGGTCAGTATCACCGCCAAAACATATAAATAGCTTTTCTTTGTCTTCATGTCGGAAATCTCCTTTTCGTTCTATTAATATCTGCTCAGCTATCCAGTCCCCTGCATTCATCTTGCAAAATCGCCATTTTCTTCTATAAGTCTCAACCTAAATTACAATTCCCCCATTTGGACTGAGTATCTGCCCGGTAATAAATCCAGCCTGATCCGAGGCCAAAAAACAGACAGCGTCCGCTACATCCTGCGGAGTGCCCAGCCGTCCGAGAGGGGATTCTTCCCGCAGGGCCTGTTTCGTCTGTTCATCGTAATCCGCGCACATATCCGTCTCAATGACACCCGGCGCCACACAGTTGACCGTAATCCCGGAAGGCCCGACCTCTTTCGCCAGAGCCTTGGTCAGGCCGATAATCCCCGCCTTGGCCGCCGAGTAGTGAACCTCGCACGCCCCTCCGGTAATTCCCCACATGGAGGACACTGTAATAATCCGTCCTTCTTTCCTGTGAATCATCTGTGGAAGAACGGCACGGCAGCAGTGGAATGTCCCACTCAGGTGAACCCCGATCATTCGGTTCCACTCCTCCTCTGTAATCTCCTGAAACAGGCGCTGCTGGGCTATCCCCGCATTGCAGACAAGGACGTCTATCCCGCCAAAAAGCTCCGTTACCTCCCGAACCATACGGCCAACCGTATCCGCATGTGAGACATCTGCGCGAAAAGTCTGTGCAAACACCCCAAAACTGCGGACAATCTCGGCCGTCTTCTCCGCAGCACATGTATCCGCATAGTAGTTAAGCGCCACCTGATATCCTTTGGATGCAAACGAAATCGCTGTTGAACGTCCAATCCCGCGGGAGGCGCCTGTGATCAATACTGTTTTTGCCATATTATAGTTCCCTCCTATTTCTCCCTTGCAGCAGGCAGCCCGTCTCAAAGGCTGGCAGGGTACTTGCGGCGACCGCAATACCGTACCGCGCAGCGCACTGAAGCAGATTATCTGAAACAGCAGATCCTTCCGCAAATACCACGCAGGAAACATTCCTGCGCAGGGCTACCGCCAGCGTATTCTCATTTGTAATCACTGTGACAAAAGCACAGCCCGCCGGCGCATGTGCAAGGGCATGGCTGAGCAGATCACAGCAGTAAACCCCCTTCCATTCCCGGAATGGGTTCCCTGCGTCAAACAGCGGGGAAATTCCCTCTATGTTTTTCAGATCACAAAATTTCATTTGGTTTCTCCTATGAAAAGACGGGGTATCCCGCCGGGAAACCGATTCGGATAATCCCGTTGAAAGCCGGATACTCTCATGATCGAACGGGGATATGTTTTAATTGGACACCATTTTTATAGAAGGCGAAATATGATGGCCATGCGAACGGGATTTTCAGCAAAAGAATATATCTGGCTGCCCCTAAAAGAAATATAAAAACTCGTAGTTCTCCCCAGACTGCTCACTGGAAATCCGGACGCCATCCTCGCAGCATTCCGTCCTGTTTATCCTGTGAGCTCCTTTAAAAAGTGGCTCCCGTCCCATAAAAATCCGTTTTCTTCATTATAACGGGATTTGCGGCTCCATTCAATCCCGCGCGGATGGAAACTGGACTTTCCTTAACTTTTTCCTAAGGTTTTGTCATAAAATCACTCAGAATTGTTAGTAGACTTGTCACACTCTATTTACACATTTTTCCGTGCGGATGGGTATAATAAGGATGTACTCAGAAGTAGTACAAAGCATTTCCTTTTCATATTTTTCATACGGTGTGTTTACCCCACACACTACTCCCTTTTAAGAAGACCCCCTTCTAAACAGAAAAAGGGCATCCGATCACCCCTCGGATGCCCTTTTTCTGTTTCCTTCGCTTGACAAGCCGCATTTCTTTCTTCTATGATGAAAACGGCTCTTTTTGAGAGGCAGAGGGCCCTCTGTAACAGAGGACAAAACAGATGGAATCAGGTGATAATATGGGACATTTTGAGAAGACGTTAGAACAGCAGGAACTCTATCATGGAAAAATCTTGAATCTCCGCAAGGACAAAGTGGAACTGGAAAACGGAAGAACCTCTTACCGGGAGGTCGTAGAACACTCAGGGGGAGTCTGTGTGCTTCCCATCACAGAGGACGGTAAGGTCCTGCTTGTCAGCCAATACCGTTACCCTTACCGTGAGGAAGTCCTGGAAGCCCCAGCAGGCAAAATGGACAAAGAAGGGGAAAGCCCGCTTGCCTGCGGGATGCGGGAACTGGAAGAGGAAACCGGGCATATCGCCGGGGAATACATCGATCTCGGCCGGCTATATCCTTCCCCCGGATATACAGATGAAGTCATCTATCTTTTTGCCGCAAAAAACCTCACTAAAACAGCTCAGAAGCTTGATGAAGGGGAGTTTCTGGACGTCCAGGTATTGGAGTTCGAGGAAGCGGTCAAGCTTGTCCTGGCAGGGGAAATCGTCGATGCCAAAACCCAGGCCGCGCTTTTAAAAGCAAAGCTGATGGGACTGGAAAAATAGCTTTTTCTAAAATTTTCCTATACAGACAAAAAGCCCGTCTGGCAAAACCAGACGGGCTTTTTCCTTTTATTCTTTTTGATTGATGATAGAAATCCCCAGTTCCCGCAGTGCCTTTTCATCGACCTCAGACGGGCAGGAGGTCATCAGCTCGCTGGAGTTCTGCACCTTCGGGAAAGCAATGACGTCGCGGATCGAATCCTTGCCGAGCATGAGCATGACCAGGCGATCCAGGCCGTATGCCATACCGCCGTGCGGGGGAACGCCGTACTGGAACGCATCAAGCAAAAACCCAAACCGCGCATAAGCGGTTTCATGGTCAAACCCCAGCGCTTCAAACATCTTCCACTGGATTTCCGGATCATTGATACGGATCGATCCTCCTCCAAGCTCACAGCCGTTCAAAATCATATCATAGGCACGGGCGTGGCAATGCCCCGGATCCGTTAGGAGTTTGTCCAGATCCTCTTCAGCAGGGCAGGTGAACGGATGATGCTTCGCCACATAACGGTTTTCCTCTTTGTCATACTCAAAGAGAGGGAAATCCGTGACCCACAGGAACTGGAACGCTTTGGGATCAATGAGACCAAGGCGGTTTGCAAGCTCACAGCGCAGCGCACCCAGGGAGGCAAACACTACATCATTATCCGCATCCGCCACGATGAGGAGCAAATCTCCTTCCTGTGCGTCCATAGCCGTACGGACAGCTTGTTTTTCCTCTTCTGTGAGGAATTTCTCATAGCTGGAGGACTGCGCGTCCTTTGTCCATCTCAGATAGGCAAGGCCCTTTGCGCCATAAGTTTTGACAAAGTCCGTCAGCTTGTCGATCTCTTTACGGGTGAGTTTCTCTGCGCCTCCTTTGACGTTGATAGCGCGCACGCTTCCGGTGGAAAGCGCGCCGGCAAAGACCTTAAACGCGCAGTTTTCCAGCAGAGAAGAGAGGTTTTTCAGCTCCATCCCAAAACGGGTGTCCGGCTTATCGCTTCCAAACCGTTCCATCGCCTCCTCATAGGGCATCCGGAGGAATGGGGTTCTCACGTCAATGTCCAGCACCTTTTTGAACACATACTTAATATAGCCCTCATTGACCGCCATCACGTCGTTTTCATCGACAAAGGACATCTCCAGGTCAATCTGAGTAAATTCCGGCTGGCGGTCTGCACGCAGATCCTCGTCGCGAAAGCAGCGGGCAATCTGCATGTATTTGTCATAGCCGGAGAGCATCAAAATCTGCTTGTAGAGCTGCGGGGACTGCGGCAGTGCAAAAAAGGAACCCGGGAACACACGGGAGGGGACCAGGTAGTCGCGCGCACCCTCCGGTGTGGATTTGATGAGGATCGGGGTTTCAATTTCCATAAAACCGTTTTCATCAAAGTAATCCCTGGCCGCCTTAGTAATTTTGTGCCGCATCTTCAGGGTATGCTGCATCTCAGAGCGGCGCAGATCCAGATAACGGTATTTCAGGCGCAGCTCATCCTTGACATTGGTCTGATCGGTCACTTCAAACGGAGGGGTCTTGGCCGCGGAAAGGATGCGCAGGTCGCTCACCAGTACCTCGATTTCCCCGGTCGGGATATCCGGGTTGACAGATTCCCGTTTGCGCACAGTACCAGCCGCCATCAGGACATATTCTGCATGCACGCCGGACGCCTTTTGCAGAAGCTCCTTATCCACCGTATCGTCAAAGGCAAGCTGGAGAATCCCCGTCCGATCGCGCAGATCAATGAAGATAAGGTTTCCGAGATTGCGGATTTTTTGTACAAAACCGGCGGCAACAACCTCTTTTCCTATATCCGCCGTGGTCAGCTGTGTGCAGTAATGGGTTCGTTTGAGCCCTTTCATCGTATCCATTTCTAATATCCTCTTTTCCTATCCTTTATGGTTCCACTGTTCCACCGTATCCGAAAGCATCCCAAGAGCAGCCTGGGCCTGGATGGTGGCAAGCGTCTGCGCCAGGGAATCCAACGCAATTTCCTGGATTTCACCGCTTTGCATATTTTTCAGTTTTCCTTTGCCCTGGACAATTTCATCGTCGCCTAATACCATGGAATAGGCGGCGCCGATTTTGTCCGCATATTTCATCTGAGCCTTCAGGCTCCTTCCCACGGTATCACATTCAGCAAAGAACCCGTCATGGCGCAGTTCCTTTGTCAGAGAAAACGCTTTAAGTGCGGCCGGTTCCCCGATATTGGCAAGATAAATATCACATTTTGCATCGGGTTCAAAGGCGCAGCCCGCCTGTTCCATAACCATGAGCAGGCGCTCCAGCCCCATGCCGAAACCCAGCGCCGGGGTCTGCGCGCCGCCAAGTTCTTTGACAAGCCCGTCATAGCGCCCGCCGCCGCAGACAGTCCCCTGGGCGCCGATCGTATCTGTGATAAACTCAAAAACGGTCCGGGTGTAATAGTCCAGCCCGCGGACAATCCGCGGATCCACCTGATAATCCAGCCCACTGAGATCCAGACGTTTTTTCAGACCTTCAAAATGCTGTGCGCAGTCTTCGCAAAGGTAATCGAGAATCACTGGGGCATCCTTTGCTATGGCCTTGCAGTCCTGGTTTTTGCAGTCCAGCAAACGCATGGGGTTTTTCTCCAGGCGCTCCAGGCAGGTGCCGCAAAGATTCTCTTTGTGCGCACTGAAATATTCTTTAAGCGCAGCATGGTATTTGGCGCGGCATTCGGGACAGCCGATGGAATTGATATGCAGCGAGATTTCATTCAGTCCCAAGCTGTGCAGGATCTCGCTGGCGAGCAGGATCATCTCCGCGTCCGCAGCAGGGGAGGCGGGACCGAACATCTCGGCGCCAAACTGGTGGAACTCCCGCAGCCGCCCGGCCTGCGGTTTTTCATAACGGAAGCAGGAAAGCAGATAAAATACTTTCAGCGGAAGCGCCCCTCCAAGCAGGCCGTTTTGCAGGATGGCGCGTGCAGCGCCTGCAGTCCCTTCCGGCCGCAGAGTAATCGAACGGTGCCCCTTATCCTCAAACGTATACATTTCTTTTTGGACAACATCCGTGGTGTCCCCAACGGAGCGGGTAAACAGTTCCGTATGTTCAAAAGTCGGGGTGCGGATCTCCTGGAAACCGAAATTCTGGGCGGTTTGGGAAACCACTTTTTCCACATACCGCCATTTATAGCTGTCTGCAGGAAGAACATCCGCCGTGCCGCGCGGCGCGTTGGTCAAAATTGCCATGAAGAACCTTCCTCTCTATAAAAAATCACTTTTGTATACAAAAGTATCAATGCTTTTAAGCATAGGATATTTTTATCAACTTGTCCAGATGGTTTACTGCCCATAGCGTTCTTTTCTCCGCTTTGCCATGCCAAACCACGGCAAAGCAATCAGGTTTTGGGCAAGTTGCCGCCAACAAAAAAAGCATCCGCTTCTCCCATTCCTGGGACGAAGCAAGATGCCTTCTCTCTTCGTGGTACCACCCGGATGAAACTGCCTATCGGCTGTTTTTCTCAGCCGTTTTCCTTGATAACGCACAAAACGGGTGCGGTGCCCTTTTCCTTTTTTGGATTTACAGGCACATGCTCACCGGACGTCTTTCACAGGGGCTTTGGGAAACACGCTTTCAGCACCTAATCAAAAAGGGCGCGCTTTCTCTTTACCCAGTTTCCCTGCTACTTTTCCGGGTCCAAGCTCTCCCACAGCGTTTTAACGTTTGGGATTGACAATATTTCTCCATTCAAGGTCCCCGCGTTCCAGACCATGGATGAGAACTTCCGCAGTTGCAATATTGGTTGCAACTGGAATATTATGGACATCGCATAGTCTCAGCAAATCCGCTTCTTTGGGTTCATGCGGTTTTACAGTGAGTGGATCGCGGAAAAAAAGAAGGAGGTCGATTTCATTGCACGCAATGCGGGCCATGATCTGCTGATCTCCCCCCTGGGAGCCTGCCAGGAATTTCTGGACAGACAGGCCCGTCGCTTCCCCCACAAGTTTTCCGGTCGTACCGGTTGCGCAGATGGTATGATGGCTTAAAATTCCACAGTAAGCAATGCAGAATTGCACCATCAACTCCTTTTTGGTGTCGTGTGCGATCAGGGCAATGTTCATGGTCTTTGACACTCCTTTTTGAACTGGTTTTCAGTGAAATGCAAGAGGGACGTGCTTTCCGGTCATCCTGGCCGCAATGCGGTCAAAGACAGCCCTTATTTCTGTTTGAGGCAGCGGTTTGCCAGCCGCCGCACACAGGGCATACTCCCGATTTTCTGGAATTACCCCAAGCAGCTGCGCTCCCACCATATCAATGACCTCGTCCAAATCACGCACCATGGTCAGCGCACGGGGAGTGGGAGGAACGCGGTTAATAAGCAAACGGCTTGTCCCAATTGGTTCTTCCATCAGGGAAAGTACTTTCGCCCCATCCCGGATACAGATGGGATCCGGCGTCACACAGAGAATAACCCTGTCTGCAAGCGAAGAGAGGGAACGAAGCTTTCCCCCAATTCCAGCAGGCATATCGATTAAAATATCCTGATAATAGCCAGAGAGACGGCGGCACAGTTCCATTAATCGAACCGCATCAATGTCTGTCCGCTCATTCTGCGATGCCGGAAGCAAAAAAAGGGAAAGGTTGTATTCACAGGGAACAATCGCCTTGGATACATCGCACCGGGACAGGAGGACATCGTTTAAATCAAAAACAATTTTGTCGCTAACCCCAAGCATAATATCCAAACTGCGCAGTCCGCAGTCCAATTCGATAATAAGCACCTTGCGGCCGGAACGGGCAAGGGCATCCCCCAGAAAACAGCAGACAGAAGATTTTCCAACTCCGCCTTTTCCTGATGCAATGAGACTGATTTTCCCTTTCATCCCTATTACCTCATATAATCTTTCACATATTATCATATCATGTAAAATACACTAAGTAAAGTAGAAAAACTTTTCACGATTTGGTCATTTACGTGCAAAAACAAAGCGGCTAAAAATAAACCTAAATAAATTGAATAAAAATCAATTTTATAAATTGTAAAAAAAGTCAAATCCACTGTTTTATATCTATATTTGGAAAAATGTAAAACAGAAAATTCCGCTTTCTACTTTCCTCATCCATCTCCAGAAATATGAGAGTCCCATTACTGCTGGGGAGAAGAGGAACTGCCTGTCCCATTGGTTTCGTCCGGATAAAAATAAGCGCTGAAAATATCTCGGCATAGGGGAGCAGCATAATAACCGCTTCCACCCTGTTCTATACAGATTGCAACAGCGATTTCCGGATCCTCATAGGGACCGAAAGCCACATAGGCAATATTATCGGATTTGGTTCCCACATTCTCCGGCGTACCGGTCTTTGAGGCAATCTTGATTGGATAATTTGCAAAGATATACCGGGAAGTACCTGTCAGAGAAGACGCAAGCATGCCGTCCCGGACAGCCTGGAATTTTTCCTCTTCCGTTTCTATGGTGTCCATGACCACCGGCGTATCACTTTGAATGGTCTGCTGCATGTCATAACTCTGAATGGATTTAATCAGGTGGGATTGATAACGTGTCCCCCCGTTGGCAATAGTAGAAACGGCTGTCACCATCTGTAACGGCGTAGCCTGAGTATCCAGCTGTCCAATCGCGGCCTGCATGGTATTACCTTCCTGCCAAAGCTCGATATCCGGATTCTGTTCATGGAGCTGCTCGCGGTATTCCGGACTGGAAAGGACGCCGCTGGCTTCTCCAATCTCCACACCGGTTTTTCCGCCGAATCCTAATTTACGGACATATTCATTGAGTTTATCAATTCCCAGTCTGCGCCCTACATCATAAAAATAGATGTTGCAGGAAACCTCCAGGGCATGGACGATATCGGTTGCTCCATGTACACCCATGCAGGTTGGCTGATAATCCGAATAATAAGTATAACGGCCCGTACAGTTGACTGTATCCGATACTCCCAGAATGTCGGCGGCCAATGCGCTCAGCCCCACGCTGGGTTTAAATGTGGAACCTGGACGGTACTGACCATAAAAAGCACGGTTAAGCAAAGGATTATTCTCTGCTTGCAGAAGAGAGGCATAATCCGTTTTATACTGGCTCATGGTATAGGAGGGATAGGAGGCAGACGCCAAGATTTCCCCTGTTTTTACGTTAATCACAATGGCTGCGCCGCCCTTGACGTCACCGCCGTCTCCATATGCACGTTTTTTCAAAGTATTCTCAATAAAGTCTTTCAGCAGATTCTGAACTTTTATTTGCAGATTCTTGTCAAGGGTTAGTCTGACAGTATTTCCTGAAACAGCTGACTGTTCCTCCGTGGAGATGACATTGCCATCTGAATCCAGATGGATAATCCGTTTTCCGTCCGTCCCGCGCAGATTTTCCTCTGCGGCGCGTTCAATTCCAGAACGACCGACAGAATCGTTCATGGCATACCCCTTGGAGCGCAAATCCGTATAGCCGCTGCTGGGAGCTTCTTCTCCCTCTTCCAGCGGATAATATTCCTCAGCAAAAATCGGGGAGACGGTTCCCAAAATATGCGGCGCAAAGTCGTCCAGCTCATACTGGCGGTACGGGGTTTCTACCGCATCTACGCCGGGATACTGGATTGCGTTTTCCTGAATTTTTGTTGCAATTTCAAAGGAGACATCCTCCGCAAATACAAAGGGGATGGAAATGGAGAAGTCCATTTTTTCCATTTCATACCGGACGCCGGCTATCTTCCGGGTATCGTCGGGAGAATAACCGATAATGTCGTATTCCTCAATCAAAGCGTCCATCACATTCTGTTCTGTGGCATAGAGGTTTAATCCCAGATCCTCTTTTAAGCTGTCCACTGCTGAAGAGCGCTCTGCATCAAAAGTATAGGGGGAAGTTTTTCCCATAGGAAGGCTTTCATTATACTCCTGCCCTTCTTCTTCCATCAGATTGATCAGGGAAAGGATGACGTCATTTTGTTTTTCCGTATCCAGATATACTTTGTCCAACTGGATATTAAACCCCACCCGGTTGGAGACCAGAGGTTCCCCATTGCGATCGACAATTTCCCCACGCGGAGCCTTCAGCGCCACTGTACGGGTATATCCCTGAGTGGCCTGTGCTTTATACTCATCCCCGTTGACAATCTGATAATCTGTCAGGCGGAATACAAAAAATCCACAAAAAACAACAAATGCCAGTGCTAGGGCAATAATCCGGATTTTTTCTTTTTTCATTGCTTGTTCTCCTTTCAACGCGGGTTTGGAGTCTACAGAATACAAAAACAAATTCTATAATAATGTATTTGGTTCTTCCGGATGTAAAATCATTTGGAATTTCTGATAAACAAAACGAATTAAAAGGAAGATCAGGGGAGAAAGAACAACAGAATATAGGGCGGACGGCAATAGTTTTGTCAGCAAGAACAGCCAGCTGTCTGGCTGATTCCAGATAAGATACGTAAACAGAAAATTGATCAACGTCTGTCCCAAGGCGGCTCCGGAACACAGCAGCAACGCTGTCCCCAGCGTACAGCGTAAAAAATGCGTAGTGAGCAAACCAATCCCAACCCCGAAAACCAAAAACAGGATCGCATTGGATCCCGTCAATCCGCCGCTTCCGAAATCCCAGAACAGACCGCATACCATTGCCAGAATCGCCCCTGCAAATTCCCCTTCATACATGCTGAACAAAACAGCGGCACTGAGCAGGAAAGAAGGGCGAATCCCCGCAATCTGCATCATACCAGGAGTATTCTGCATAATGAAAAACGCCAGGATGATCACTGCATAAATCAGATATTTTAAAAAAACAGCTTTTTTTTGATTCAAGGAAATCCTCCTCTCAAAACACCTGCCCCGATAAGAAAAAAAGCCGCCACATCAGATGGCGGCCTCTCATGACGCTTTCCCTTATTCTGCAGAATTCACAGCACTGTTGTGCAGGGTGCTTCCTCCCTGCTGCGGAACCTGTGGGGAAGAAGGGGTGTTTTTTTCCGACTCTAACCCAACGCCCTGATACAGGAAAGAGGTGACTACATAAACTTCCTGAACGGAAGCAATTTCTGTTACCGGAGTAATCACCGCATATTTTGACAAACCCGTGGGATCCAGACCTATTTCTGCAATTTGTCCGACAATTAGCCCCTGCGGATAGCCCCCGCCGGTTCCCGATGTAATCAGGAGATCTCCCTCCTGCATCTGGCTGTCGCGGGAAATATAGGAAAGCCGGCACTGTCCTTTTTGGGAAAGCTCCAGCGTCCCCTGGACTGTTCCGGTATCCCTGGTTCTGGAATTGACCACACCTACATTGGTCGATGTGCTTAAAACCGTGGAGACGCGGGAATAAGTAGGGCCGACTTCCGATACATAACCGATTAACCCAGCTGAGGTTATCACCGGATCCTGTACCGCCACCCCTTGTAGGGAGCCCTTGTCAATCAGAAAGGAGTTATACGAGGCATTGGGATCCCTACTGGTCACAAATGCGGGAACCAGTTCAAAATCATCATTCTGTTCCTTGATACTCAGAGCCTCTTTGTACTGCTCATTTTCCCGCTGTATCTCCTGATAATCCACCATTTGCTTTTTCAGTTCATCAATCTGACGCTGCAGTTCCTCATTTTTCTGCGCAGTCTGGCTGGCGCTCATGATATTGGACAAAAAGCCGGACACAGAGGAAGAAATCTGGGAGGAAAGCGACTGGATCGGCGTCACAACAAAGGATAGAATGGACGAGGTAATGGAAGTTGCTCCGCCTGTTGAAACCTGATACACCATAAAACCGCCCAGTACCAGTACAATGGCCAGCAGAATTTTAAATTTTATGCTTTTGAAAAATTCGCGCACCGCTGTACTCCTCCCATGCTGTCATTGGAAAACAGGGCAGAATTTTCTCTGCCCCGCCCACTCGTTTAATCTTCGTCAGACAGGACTTCCTTGAGGCGGTCAATGTCTTCAAGAACCTTGCCGGTTCCAACTGCAACGCAGTCGAGCGGATTTTCCGCCACATTGACCGGCATGCCGGTCTCTTTAGAAATCAGGCTGTCCAGACCGCGCAATAGGGCTCCACCGCCGGAGAGAGTGATCCCGTGGTCAATAATGTCCGCCGCCAGCTGAGGCGGAGTGCGCTCCAGGGTCACGCGGATGGCTTCCAAAACGGAAGCGAGGGAATCCTGCAATGCCTCGCGGATTTCCTCCGATGTGATGGTGATGTTTTTGGGGAGTCCGTCGATCAGGTTACGCCCTTTGATTTCCATCGTATCCTCACCCTCATAAGGATATGCGGAACCGATAGCAATCTTGATATCCTCTGCGGTGCGTTCACCGATCAAAAGGCTGTATTTCTTTTTAATATACTGAATAATAGAAACGTCAAAAGCATCGCCGCCGACGCGCACGCTTCTGGAAACAACAATCCCGCCAAGGGAAATCACGGCAACTTCGCTGGTACCGCCGCCGATATCAACAATCATGCTTCCGGTTGCCTCTGCGACTGGAAGGCCTGCGCCAATAGCCGCAGCCATCGGTTCCTCAATAATGGAAACCTGACGGGCGCCTGCTTTAAAGGCCGCCTCTTTCACAGCGCGCTTTTCCACTTCCGTAACACCGGAGGGAATACAAATGATTACGCGCGGACGGGCAAACAGGCTGTTATTAAATACTTTTTTGATAAAAATCTGGAGCATACTTGCCGTAATATCAAAATCTGCAATTACGCCGCCTTTGAGCGGACGGACAGCGACAATAGAACCCGGCGTACGTCCGATAACCTCCTTTGCCTCGCTTCCGACAAAACGGACGGCATCATGACGGGTATCCACCGCAACAACGGATGGCTCCCTCATAATGATGCCTTTTCCCTTCATAAAGACCAGAGTGTTTGCTGTACCAAGATCGATACCGATATCGCGAGAAAACATGTTTTTTCCCCTTTCCTTTTTGACAATACGGTGTATTTTTCAATTTGCCGAAATCAAGCCGCCCGGCAAATACCTGTGTTCCTGATTTCTATAAGAAAATACAAAAAGTCATGCTCCTATTATACTCGATTGGCAAGTAAAATCACAGCAAAAAAATTGTAAATTTTCCCGATAAAATTTGCAGGGATTTCATACAAAACTCTCAAAGAAGGCAAAGAGTTTTCAGCTGTTCTCCCAATTCCGCTACCGGTAAGCCCATGACATTGTAATAACACCCGTTGATTTGTTTCACCAGTGTGCAACCATATCCCTGGATTCCATAGGCTCCTGCTTTATCAAACGGTTCGCCTGTGGCAAGATAGGCGGAAATCTGCTCCTGTGTCAGGGATACAAAGGTCACAGAAGTGCACACATGAAAAGTATGAACCAGATTTTGGAAGATAATACATACCCCTGTATAAACATGATGTGTTTTTCCGGAAAGCAGGGACAGCATTCTTCCGGCGTCGTCCTCATCCGCCGGTTTACCCAGAATTTCACCATCCAGCTCCACTACCGTATCACAACCGATGATAACCGCCTGCGGATATTTTTTTGCACAGGCTTCCGCCTTGCGCCTACTCAGCAGCTCGACTGCCTGATCCGCCCTGATTCCCTCAGGGAGATTCTCATCGCTGTCCGTAGGGGACACTGTAAATTCTTTAATTAAATAACTGAGCAATTCCCTTCTGCGCGGCGAGGCAGAGGCGAGAACAAATTCCGGCATAAAACCCTCTCACTTTCTTCCCGAAGAGCCAAACCCGCCGGCTCCCCGCTGTGTTTCATCCAATGCGGAGACTTCCTCCAATTCATAGGGAATAACTGGATGCAGTACCAGCTGCGCAATCCTCTCGCCCGGCTCGATCGTATAATCCTGCATGGAGAGGTTGACAACCGGAACTTTCAGTTCCCCCCGGTAATCGCTGTCCACCACGCCGACTCCATTTGCCATAGTAACCCCATGCCTAGAGGAAAGGCCGCTCCTTGCATAGACAAACGCGCCGATTTCATTGCTTTGCAGGGCAATCGCCACCCCGGTTGGAATCAGCGCCCGTTCTCCCGCTTTCAGGACAAAAGGGGAGGGCAGATCCGCATATAAAT
>CALDJI010000042.1 GCA_937901805.1 uncultured Clostridia bacterium
ACCGCATAATAATACCCCCTCTACTGGGTGTCCAGTAAAGGGGGTACATATCAAACACGATCCATATGGCACCAGTAATAAACAGTCCCTGTCCGATGGACAGGGACTGTTTCAACGGCTTTTATGCACGTTTTTTCTTTTTGTAAATCAGAAGGGCAACGATTACATCGGCAGAGAGAACCACTCCAAATACCGCTGGAAGAATCATGTGATTATCTCCGGTCAAAAGATTTTCCTCATCACTAATATCTACCAAGTCATCTTCGCCGCATTCGCCATCTCCGCTACCACTGGGAGGCGGAGATGGCGGTGTACTTTCATCGGAAATATCCTCTTCTTCATCAATTCCCTCAACGACGAAAACCCAGTCAACCATGGCAGTCATATTCTGAAAATCGTTGCCGAGTATTTCAGGAGCAGAAATTGTTAATGGATGCACTGATCGAGTGCTCCCCCGCGGCTGCTGATTTCCTGTCCATTTTTCTTCAATTTTTTCATTCTATACACCCTCCTCATTTTATCTGCGGATCCCCGCGTCTGATGGGCGAATCTGTTTGAGCCTTTGAACATGCCCGCATCATGTGGTATGGCCTTATCATATCACCAGTAGGTCACATGCCAGTCACAAAAGTCACATTCCCGTAATTTTTTTGAAAAATATTGTTTTTATAAAACTTATCACTCAAATATTTCCGAAAAATTGACTCAATCCCCTCTCTCTGGTACATGCACGGATTTTATCCGTTGTGAATAAAATACATGGAGGTGGTTTTTATGCTGTTTGATCTATTGTCAAATCTGTTCCAAAATTTTCTGTTCTATGCGCTCCATCTAACCCAGTCCGGTTCTTTTCCCAGACCCCTTCCTGCGAAAGAAGAACACGCCTATCTTTTACGTGTGAAACACGGCGATACAAAAGCCGCAGATGTGTTGATTGAACACAACCTCCGGCTAGTGGCGCACATTATTAAAAAATACTATTCCAATTACAAAGATCAGGAGGATTTGATTTCCATCGGCACCATCGGGTTAATCAAGGCTGTTTCGACCTTTGACTGCGAAAAAGGCGCCCGCTTTGCTACATATGCTTCCAAGTGTATTGAAAACGAAATTTTGATGTATTTCCGTTCACAAAAGAAGACCTTGTCCGACGTCTATATTTCTGATACGATTGACACTGACAAAGATGGAAACAGTTTAACCCTGCTGGATCTCATCGCAGATGAAACCAATATTATGGAAGATGTGGATCTCAAACTGCAGTCCGAAAAAGTTCGGGTTTTTGTTAGGAGCTGTCTGACGCCAAGAGAGCGGAAAATTATCGAGATGCGTTATGGGCTTTTGACACAACGCCCTTTTACCCAGCGCGAAGTGGCAAAAAAGCTGTCCATTTCCCGCTCCTATGTCAGCAGAATTGAAAAAAAAGCCCTGGAAAAGCTGAGAACGGCCATGGAAAAGGAAGAACAACCTGGGAAAGGAAGCACCCGCTCCCAATCTATTTGAAAAAGATCGCCCCAAAAACAAGGGAGCCGCTTTGAACAGCGGCTCCCGTGTCCATAGGAAAACGGTTACTTTTGCAAAGATGCAACCCGGATTCGATTCATCGCTTTTTTCAATTTCAGTTCTGCCAAATCCATCTCCCGTTTGGACTGCATATTTTTCAACTTGCTCTCTGCGCGCTCCTGCGCACGTCTTGCACGCTCCACATCAATTTCATCTGCCCATTCACAGCTTAGTGCCAAAACAGTGGTCTCGGCCTTATCCACCTTTAAAAAGCCATTTGCAACTGCTGCAAACCGCTTCTCTCCATTCTGGCGGATACTAAACGGCCCAACCGCAAGTGCCGCCACATACCGTTCATGTCCTGCCAAAATTCCAATATCTCCGGTAGTTGTCCGTACAGATACCTGTTCTACTTGTCCTGCAAAAACCAGGCGATCCGGCGTCACAATTTTCAAATAAAAAGTAGTCATGGTATTAGCCTCCCATGCGAGCCTTTTCCACAGCCTCATCAATCGTGCCTACAAAGAGGAATGCAGATTCCGGGAGATCATCATGTTTACCCT
>CALDJI010000043.1 GCA_937901805.1 uncultured Clostridia bacterium
AGTGACAAAAAAGATGTCACTCCATTTTTTTCAGTATTCATGCGGGTTTGCGGGCCTTTTGGAAGCGAAATCCGAAAAACGATTTTACTGTGGATATCCAAACAGCAAACCGCAGCAAAATCTCTCACAGCGGGGCTTCCGCCTGATTATTCAGGCCGGAGGTCCCGCTTTTTGCGTTGAGAAATTGCTTGACATATGATATGATTTATTAAAAGAAATAACGATTAGAAGGTGTAAATCACAATGTCCCAGGTAACAAAACGGGCGTTGGAGCAGTCCCTTAAAAATCTGCTGCTGAAAAAACCGCTTACAAAGATCACAGTAGGTGACATTACAGATGATTGTGGAATCAACCGCATGACTTTTTACTATCACTTCAAAGATATATACGATTTAGTAGAATGGTCGTGCCTGGAAGACGCTAAAAGGGCATTAGATGAGAAGAAAACCTACGATACATGGCAGCAGGGGCTCTTACAAATTTTTAAAGTGGTGCAGGAAAACAAGCCCTTTATTCTGAATGTTTACCGTTGCGTTCACCGAGAGCAGATTGAAAAATATCTACAGCCGCTGGTGGATCAGCTGCTTTTGAATGTTATTAACGAGGAGGCAGCCGGGATAACGGTTCGAGACGAAGATAAGCAGTTTATTGCACAGGTCTATTCTTATATGTTTATCGGGTTGATGCTCGACTGGATCAAGGATGATATGCGCGAAGATCCGCAGCAGATTGTAGAAAAGCTTTCCAAGCTGATAAAAGGCTCTGTGTCAGTGGCTCTTTCCAGATTTAAACTCTGATTTTATCATTTTAACGGTTTTGATAAAACTTTTTACATCTTCTGATCCCGTGATAAGAATTTTGTCACGGTGCTTTTTTTGTTTATTGTGCCCCTGATGAGAGTAGGTATAATGAAAACAGAAAGAAAAACAGGAGGTTTTCGTTATGTATTACTCTGCAGGAACCTATGAATCATTTGCCCATCCCGAGAAACCGAAGGATGTAGATAAAAAATCCGCTTACATTATTGGCACGGGGCTGGCTGGGCTGACCGCCGCTTTCTATCTTGTCCGCGACGGACAGATGAAGGGGGAGCATATCCATCTGCTCGAAAAGCTGGAGCTTGCCGGCGGCAGCTGCGACGGACGCAAGGATGTGACAAAAGGCTTTTTCATGCGCGGAGGCCGTGAAATGGATAACCACTTCGAGGTCATGTGGGATACCTTCCGGGATGTGCCCTCCATCGAAACACCCGGAATTTCGGTGCTGGACGAGTATTACTGGCTCAATAAGCACGACCCGAACTATTCTCTCTGCCGTGCCACGGTAAACTGTGGCGAGGACGCCCATACAGACAAGAAGTTTTTACTGGATAAAGACTCGGCAATGGCTTTATCCAAGCTGTTCTTAACACAGGAAAAGGATTTGGAAAATAAAAAGATTTCCGATGTGCTTCCTAAATCCTTCTGGAACACAAATTTCTGGCTCTATTGGCAGACGATGTTTGCCTTTCAACGCTGGTCGAGCGCTTTGGAAATGAAGCGTTACCTTTGCCGCTATGTGCATCATATTGACGGCTTGCCGGATTTCAGCGCCCTGCGTTTTACCAAATACAACCAATACGAGAGCATGATCCTGCCGTTGGTAAAATATCTTGAGAATCATGGCGTGCAAATCGAGTACGGTATGGATGTAAAAAATGTCATTATACAAACCGAAGGTGATAAGAAGATCGCAAAGCAGATCGTCTATGTAAAAGACGGTAAGGAGCAGACCATTGACCTGATCGAGGATGATCTCGTCTTCATTACCAACGGTTGCTGCACCGATACTTCCTGTTACGGCGACCAGACCCATGCCCCGGACTTATCTGTTATTCACAACGGCTGCGGCGAGTCGTGGGATATGTGGAAGGCCATCGCCGCTCAGGCCGAGCATGGAGAGTTTGGGAATCCGGATGTCTTCTGCAGCAATATCGATGCCACCAACTGGATGAGCGCAACCGTAGCGACGTCCAACGAGGAGATTATCCGGCATATTATGAATGTCTGCAAACGCGACCCACGCTCCGGCAAGGTAACGACCGGCGGTATTGTAACCGTTAAGGACAGCACCGACAACTGGTATCTTTCCTGGACAATCAACCGTCAGCCGCAGTTCAAGTCGCAAGATAAGAACATGATTTTGGTATGGCTTTATTCCCTCAATACAAACAAAGAGGGCAACTATGTAAAAAAGGCGATGCGCAACTGCACCGGCGAAGAGGTTTGCCGCGAATGGCTGTACCATATTGGTGTCCCGGCCGATAAAATTGACGCTCTCGCCAAGGATGCCTGCAATACCACAACCTGCTTTATGCCGTATATCAACGCCTTTTTCCAGCCGAGAAAAGAATCCGACCGCCCAAAGGTAGTGCCGCAGGGCGCTGTGAACTTCGCTTTCATCGGTCAATTTGCCGAGACACCGCGGGATACCATTTTCACTACCGAGTATTCCATGCGCACGGGTATGGAGTCTGTCTATACCCTGCTGGATATTGACCGCGGTGTACCGGAGGTTTGGGGCAGCAAATACGACGTGCGTGAGATCCTGCGAGCCTGTTATTATGCCATTGACAAAAAGCCGTTATTGGAAGCGGAATTGCCCTTTGCAGAAAAAGAATTGCTGAAACTTGTTATAAAGAAAGTGAAGGGCACCGATTTAGAGCTTTTACTGAAAGACAGCGGGTTAATCAAATAAAACATGAGAATAGAGGCCGAAATTTGGAACCCAAAAATGAGACATCCAAATTCCAGCCTCTTTTTCTACGCTGAAAGCCTAGAAATTAAACCATTTTTATAGTTTTTATCTCACCAACACGGGTCATCAAAAGTAATCAGCAGTTCCGCTATGAACCCGGTATTCTTCTTTTTGGTAAATATCTTTTGGGATAACACTTCCCGAATCTGTGGATCAGCATTTCGCGGCCGCAAGTTTTCAATTGTCATAGTTTCCTGCCCGCATTTGCAGGGAATATCTATGTTGTAAAACAATCCCCAAAATCAATAAGCCTGTTTCTAAGCTATAAAGAAAAAGACCATCCATTTTCTGTTTGCAATCGACTGTCTTACCTGTGTCATATTCAATTTTCATGTGCTAAACGAGTATCTTTTCGTGAACACCCTATTAAAAGCGGTGGAAAAATCCGAGAGATTTGGCGAATGGATTTTCGCATTACCGGATACATTTTTTAAGGATTACTTTTTAGGAGATGACAAGAAATTTTTGTGTCATTTCCATACTGCAGGCAGAGATACGAACTGGAACAAACGATTCCAGCCCTGCTTTTCACTTTGTAAATATTTTATATTTCCGTCAATTTTTCAAACTTCCTGAATACAATAGCGACAGAAGAATCATACAAAACAAAAGTTCCAGCGCATTCCTATCCCGAAGGAATTTACCATTGACGAAGAGCAAGACCTGTGATATCTTTAATTCATACTGAAATGCTCTATTTTACAATGTGAGTAAGGAGTGTTGGAATGAAACACCTCATTTCTTTTTTATTTGCTTTTGTTTTGCTGCTTTCCCTGACTGCATGTTCTTCTGAACATCTTTCTTCCACGTCCAATGATACCGCACAAGCACAGGGCAGTTCTTCACTGTTCACAGATGACAGCATGGTGAGTTCCTCCATACAGGAAAACCTCCAGCAAAGCAGTTCCTCGGTTGTGGAAACAACGGAAAGCACTTCCTCGAAAGAGTCATCCTCTGCCAAATCCACAGCGCCTGTCCATCACCAGGATACAGCTTCCCGTCCCCAGCCCCCGGAGAGTTCCCAGGGTCGGAATCCCCCGGCAGAACAGTCCGAAGAGAGCGTCTCTGCGCCTGTGGATCCACAGCCGGAGAAAAATCCGGGCTCTTCTGTCCCCCCGGCAGAGATATCCCCTGCTCCCTCTGATTTTGCCGAACAGGTCATCATATTGGTCAACGAAGAACGTTCCAGAGCAGGCCTTGCTCCCCTAATCGCAGATACACAACTGAGTGCAGACGCCCTTGTCCGTGCAAAAGAGACAGCGGAGGTTTTTGACCATATACGCCCCGACGGCAGTAATTTTGATACCGCTGTTTCTATTGAGTGGCAGACAGTCGGAGAAAATATTGCCTGGGGCCAGGCCAGCCCAGAAACTGTAATGAAGACCTGGATGGATTCTCCTGGACACCGGCAAAATATTCTCAGCAGCTCTTACAGCAAAATCGGGGTTGGCGTCGTCGAAGATAACGGAAGATTATATTGGGTTCAGCTTTTTGTCGGTTAACAAATTCCTCCGCTGCTCATGCAGCGGAGGAATTTGTTATCTGTAAATCCTTCTAAAAAGTTTACTGCAAATTTGGAATTATCACAGAAAATAAATACAATCCCTGTCTTTTCCCTCTTTTGTGCTATAATGAACAAGCTTATTGTATTTTCGTACAGAAAGAAGGGGGTACTAACATGGCATCACCACATACTATGGAAAATGATATTACCAATGGGGTTATCTGGAAACAGCTGCTCCTGTTCTTTTTCCCGATCTTATTCGGCACTTTTTTCCAACAGCTCTATAATACTGTTGACGCGGTTATTGTCGGGCAGTTTGTAGGAAAAGAGGCCCTTGCCGCAGTCGGCGGATCAACCAGTGTTTTGATCAACACCTTCATTGGATTTTTCGTGGGACTATCCTCCGGCGCCACCGTTGTCATCTCCCAGTTTTATGGGGGAGGGCGTCATGACAAGGTCAGCCGTGCGGTTCACACTGCCGCCGCACTCTGTCTGATCATGGGAGCTTTTTTTATGGCAGCGGGCCTGATTGGGGCACCTGCTGCGCTTCAGGCGATGGGAACTCCAGCGGAAATTATGGAAAATTCGGTTTCTTATCTGCGCGTTTATTTTGCCGGCATCCTCTTCCCACTTATTTACAATATGGGATCTGGAATTTTGCGCGCTGTCGGAGACTCCAAGCATCCTCTGTACTTTTTAATTATCTGCTGTATTACCAATCTCATCCTAGATGTTCTCTTTGTTGCAATATTCCGCTGGGGTGTTGCGGGTGCTGCAATTGCCACCCTGATTTCCCAGGCAGTCAGCGCCGTTCTAATCCTGGTTTCGCTGGGACGAACCGATCAATCCTATCATTTTAATCCCAAACAAATCTGTCTGGATATCCCTATTTTAAAAGATATTATCCGCATTGGGCTTCCAGCAGGTTTTCAGTCCGTAATGTATTCTGCTTCTAACATTATCATTCAGTCCAGTATCAACACATTTGGTACAAACATTGTCGCCGCATGGACCGCTTATGGAAAAATCGACGCCATGTTCTGGATGGTTATGGGGGCGTTCGGCACTTCTATTACCACCTTTGTCGGACAAAATTTTGGCGCCCAGAAGTATCACCGCATCCGTCAAAGCGTACGGATTTGTTTTTCCATTGCTATGGGAACTACGATTGTACTGTCTGTACTGCTTTATTTTGCGGGGCCTTACATTTATCAGCTTTTTACGTCCGATACTGCTGTGATCTCCGAGGGAATGAAAATCCTCCGTACACTGGTTCCGTTCTATTTCACCTATGTCAGCATTGAAATTTTTGCCGGCGCAGTGCGCGGAACAGGGGATTCCATTATTCCAATGCTGATGACCTGCGTGGGGGTATGCGTCCTGCGTGCAGTTTGGATTGTTGTCGCCGTCCCCCTATCCCATACGATTCAAACCGTAGTGCTCAGTTATCCAATTACCTGGGGAACCACCTCTTTGATGTTTATTGTCTATTACTTGCAGGGCGGATGGCTCCGCCGCCGGATTCAAAAAATGGGATTCACACCGGAAATGCGCCACAAAAAAGATTCAAAAACAGCCTGACCACATCAATTCCCGGATGCTCCTGACGCATGCGGGAATTGATTTTTTCAAAAGCAGAAATTGAATTTTGGTGGATTCTGCCATTGCACCGTAACAAAAAAATTATTAGAATAGAAACTATCTTCCCATATCAGTAACAGAAAGCCGGTGGAACCAACGGATACCAAACAGAAAACTGATTTTTCCAAAGGCTCAGTTTCAGGCAATATCCTGCGCCTGGCTGTCCCGATGACTTTTGCCCAGCTTATCAACGTTTTGTACAGCGTTATTGATCGCATGTATATCGGACATATCCCCAACGCCGCTGCAAACGCACTGACTGGTATTGGGCTGACCTTCCCCATTATCTCCATTGTCACTGCTTTTGCAAATCTGTTTGGGACAGGAGGCGCACCGCTTTTTTCCATTGAACGCGGCAGACAGGATGGTCAGCGGGCGGAAAAGATCATGGGAAACACCTTTGCCATGTTGATTGGCACCGGCCTTGTCCTGACCGTTTTGATCCTGCTCCTGAAAAAGCCTCTGCTTTACCTGTTCGGAGCAAGTGACGTCACGTTTCCGTATGCGGACAGCTATCTCTCCATTTATCTGTGCGGGAGCGTCTTTGTTATGACCGGGCTTGGGATGAATCCCTTTATCAATGCGCAGGGATTTGGACGAATGGGGATGACCACCGTCCTGCTCGGCGCGGTCACCAACATTATACTGGACCCTCTCTTCATTTTTGTGTTCCAGATGGGGGTTGCAGGCGCGGCGCTCGCTACGGTAATTGCACAGTTTGTCTCTGCGGCCTGGGCAATTTCCTTTTTAACCGGAAAACATGCCCTGTTAAAACTGCGCATACGCAATATGAAAATCCAGTTTTCTCTGGTAAAACGGATAATCGGCCTTGGTACATCCGGTTTTATTATGAATATCACAAACAGCCTGGTGCAGATTTTCTGCAATTCTACCCTGCAAATCTTTGGAGGGGATCTGTATGTCGGCGTTATGACCGTACTCAATTCAGTCCGTGAGATTGTAATGACCCCGGTCAGCGGCGTTACCAGCGCCACCCAACCGGTCCTCGGGTTCAACTACGGCGCCGGAGAATATCGGCGAGTCCGCAGCGGAATTAAATTCATGTCCGGCGTCTGCATGGTTTATACAATTGTTACCTGGCTGATTCTGCTTCTCTTCCCAACTTTCTTTATCGGGATCTTCAGTAGCGATCCTGCACTCACACAGGCTTGCATTCCCTCTATGCATATCTATTTTTTCGGCTATTTCATGATGTCTCTGCAGATGGCAGGACAATCCACAGCCGTTGGGCTGGGCCGTTCCAAACAGGCTATCTTCTTCTCATTACTCAGGAAAGCCTTTATCGTAGTCCCTTTGACGCTCATTTTACCCAGGATGTTTGGCCTTGGGGTCAACGGCGTTTTTCTGGCGGAGCCTATCTCCAATTTTATCGGAGGTATTGCCTGTTATGTCACCATGCTCTTCACTATCTGGCGGGAACTCAAACGCAAAGAAATGCAAAAAGAAACTGCTGTGCTCCCCGCTTCTTCAAAATCGTAAAATAGCACCAGGGAGAGGATCCCTCCATTTTGTTTCTGAAAAAATTTTGGGGTAGGAATTCCCTTTTATGTATGATATGGTAAAAGGGACATTTACATGCCTAATTGAGAGAGGAGGTTCCTGCATTTATGCTCAACCCAATGTACAATGCATAGCAGAGGCTATTGCATTTCCAATATTATCTTTTGAAATTCGAATAGCCTTTGCTCCACTCTGACCAGTTTTTTATAACAGGAGGAGCAAGATGCGCTATCTACGGGCCCAGGATATTTTTCCGGCCGAACTGCTGATTCAAATACAAAAATATGCAGACGGGGAGTATATCTATATTCCAAAACTGGATCACAATCGAAAAAACTGGGGAGAAAATACCGCGGCAAAACAGCAGACCCGCGCGCGCAACGCCGCCATTTATCAGGATCATCTCGATGGACACAACGCGCAATTTCTCGCTGAAAAATATTTCCTCTCCCTAAAAAGTATCCAGCGGATTCTCACACAGGAGAAAAAAAGGAGTATGGTGTAACATTTGTTTTCCCTATGCGCAAAAGAGAACGCCTCCCTGTGAACTCACAGGGAGGCGTTCTCTTTTTGAAAGCCGAGAGTGATCTCCCACCTATGATTTGCTTGATAAAAACAGCTTTTACCCATCTCTCTTTTCCTGGAATCTTGCAGCGGTTTTCCATATTTTGAAAAACTATTTTCTATTTTTTGTATATATGGTATGATAGATTCGTTTCATTATCATGATTTTTGTTAAGCGGCAATAATAAAAAGCAAAATCTGTACGGATTACAATCATTCTGCTTTCCCGGAAAGGAGATACTATGAATTTTATTTTTGTATCACCACAGTTTCCCAAATCCTATTGGAATTTCTGCGACCGCTTACAGAAAAACGGCGTCCATGTTCTGGGGATCGGGGATGCTCCCTACGATTCTTTAAGTCAGGAACTGAAAAACTCCCTGACCGAATACTACTATCTCAACAGTTTGGAAAACTATGACGACGTTTTGCGCGCCGTCGGGTATTTTACTTTCCGGTATGGAAAAATCGACTGGGTGGAATCCAACAATGAGTACTGGCTGAAATTAGACGCCCGTCTGCGGACGGATTTCCATATGACCACTGGAAAAACTGTGGAGGAGATTGACATCTTCCAGTCCAAATCCCGCATGAAGGAATTTTATCAAAAAGCAGGCGTCCCCGCTGCACGCTGGCATCTTGTCTCCACACTGGAACAGGGCCTTGACTTTATCCAGAAAGTTGGATATCCCGTCATCGTAAAACCAGATGTAGGGGTTGGGGCCAGCCATACCTACCGGCTGGAAAATGAGGGACAAGTGCGGGAGTTTTATACCCATCTTCCCGAAATCCCCTATCTGATGGAGGAATTTATCGAAGGGGATATCTGTTCTTATGACGGGATTTCCGGTCCAAACTGTGAGGTGCTTTTTGAAGCCTCCAACTACTTTCCCCCATCCATTATGGATATTGTCAACACCGGGGATCATCTGAGTTATTGTACGCTCAAACAGGTACCGCCTGCACTCAGTGAAATCGGCCGATGTGTAATCCGGGCCTTTTCTGCCAAAAACCGTTTTTTCCATTTGGAATTTTTTAAACTCACCGGGGATAAGCCCGGACTTGGCAAAGCCGGAGACTATGTTGCGCTGGAAGTCAATATGCGCCCGGCCGGAGGATATACGCCGGACATGTTAAATTTTGCAAACAGCGTGGATGTCTATCAAATCTGGGCGGATATGGTGGCCTTTGGCGAATGCAGGGTAGACCTGGGCAAACCCCATTATTATGCCGTCTATGCAAGCCGCAGGGACGGCAAGCCCTATCTGCATACCCATGAGGAGATCCTCTCCCGCTATGGCGGTTCCATCGTCATGCAGGAAAGGATGCCGGAGATTCTTTCCGCCGCCATGGGAAATCAGATGTACACTGCCAAACTGGAGACTGCCCGTGAAGCGGAGGAATTTGTCTCCTTTGTCCAGCAGATGGATATATGACAAGAAGGAGGAGATTTCCATGCAATTTCAGCAGCACACCTATTTCAGCAGGATCCTTGGGCGGGAGATGCCCTGCCGCATCTATGGTTTTGGGGGAAAACCCTGCCTTGTCTTTCCTTCCCAGGACGGAAAGGAATCCGACTTTGAAAACTTCCGGATGACCGACGTCGCAGAACCCTATCTGCGCGCCGGCAAACTCCAGCTCTTCTGTATAGGCTCCATGGATCGGGAAACCTGGTCGGATCAAACGGGAGATCCCCGCCGCAGGATTGAGCGGCATGAGCAGTGGTACCGCTCTATCACAGAGGAACTCCTCCCGGAAATCCACCGCATCAACCGCAGCGGTCAGAAACTGATGACCATGGGCTGCAGCATGGGAGGCGCACACAGCACAAACTTTTTTCTGCGCCGTCCGGATCTGTTTGATACCCTGCTCTCTTTAAGCGGGATTTTTTCCGCCGGCTATTTTTTCGGAGACTATATGGACGATCTTGTCTATCTCAACTCCCCTATTGACTATATGAGGAATTTCCCGCCAAACCACCCCTATTCTGCGCTGTTTGCCCAAAGCCGGATGATCTTCTGTGTCGGGCAGGGCTCCTGGGAGGAGGATATGCTCGCCAGTATGAGGGAACTGGAACACATTTTCCAGCAGAAAGGTATTGCCGCCTGGTTTGATTATTGGGGTGCGGACGTTTCCCACGACTGGCCGTGGTGGAGAATCCAGTTTGAATATTTTCTTGAAAAATTATTTGGCAATCCGGTTTCCTGAAATCCCAGCGGATTTTTCGTTTTCTTTTTTCTGATGCTGTATTATAATAAAATGGATATCCTGCTGGAATCAAATCAAGAAAGGATGGGATCAACACGGAAAATGAGAGAAAAATAGCAGTCCTGATTGACGCGGATAACGTCTCTCAAAAATACATCAAGTATATTCTAGATGAAATTGCAAACCATGGCATCCCCACTTATAAAAGAATTTATGGGGACTGGACCAAACCCCAGCTTGGTTCCTGGAAAGAAACCCTGCTGGAATATTCTATTACTCCAATTCAGCAATACGGCTATACCACAGGAAAAAACGCCACCGACAGCGCTTTGATCATCGACGCAATGGATATCCTGTATTCGGAAAATGTGGACGGATTTTGTATTGTCTCCAGCGACAGCGATTTCACCCGCCTGGCTGCACGCCTGAGGGAGGCGGGGATGTATGTCCTTGGAATGGGGGAGAAAAAAACACCGCGCCCCTTTATTGTCGCCTGTGAAAAGTTTAAATACCTGGAAACGCTCTATATCTCCGCACCCCAGGAAAAAATCCCCGGACGCACCGTGAAAAAGGAAACCAAAAACAAAGTGCAGGATGATCTTTCCGATCTGGTACAGGCAATCCGCACCATTGTCACCGAGGTTTCAGATGAAGACGGATGGGCCTTTTTAGGCGACGTTGGGAATATGCTCAGCAAACGCCACCCGGATTTTGATACCAGGAACTATGGGTTCAGCAAGCTTACCCCTTTAGTAGAATCCCTGGGCTGTTTTGAAATCATCTCCCGCCGCACCACAAATTCCCATATTACCCATAATTTTATAAAAAACAGGCTCTAATCCCTTGCACACTTTTCCCAAAAGGAAAAGTGTGTTTTTTTGCATTCTAAAATTTCAATATGCAGATTATCCCCAAAAATTAATATAGATTTGTCATTAATTCTATATTCATTTGAATATGTAGACATCTAAACAAGTAAGTTGTATAATTATAAACAGTATTCTGTAATGATTTTAACAAAAATGAGAAGGATGGTGACAAAGCCTGGCTCTTTAAACCAGGGGTATTCCTATGAAACAAGAAACATCTGTCGAGGAACCAAACACTCCTCTTTCCAGTAAGAAAAAAGATAATTATACTCTAGCCCTCGATTATGTAGAGATGGGCACGGATGAAAAAACCTATGGCCTGACCGATCGTGTGGAAAAAACGCTCCCCAAAGGGGTGCAGTCCAAAATGCTGTATAAAGATATTATCCACATTGCATGGCCTTCCCTGATTGAACTTACGTTAACCCAGCTTGCCTCAATGGTGGATATGATGATGGTCGGCCAGCTCGGTGCCTGGGCAATCACCTCTGTCGGGTTGACTACACAGCCGAAATTCCTGATGATGACTATGATCCAGGCGCTCAATGTCGGCGCCACTGCCATGGTCGCGCGCTACAAAGGCGCCGGGGAACCCAAAAAAGCGAATATGATTCTGCGCCAGGCGCTGCTTCTGACTTTTCTAATCTCTGCCGTTGCTTCGGTAGTGGGTTATGTTTTTTCCGAACCCCTGGTCGCCTTTATGGGCGCTGCGGACGAACAGACCCTTGTCGGCGGAACCCAGTACCTTCAGATCCAGATGATTGGCTTTATTTTTATGGCTTTAACCACCACGTTTACAGCAACTCTGCGCGGCGTCGGGGATTCCCGGACGGCCATGATCTACAACCTGATTGCCAATATTGTCAACGTCGTATTCAATTATCTGCTGATTTATGGAAGTTTTGGTTTCCCAAAATTGGGGGTGGCCGGTGCTTCCCTTGCAACCATCCTTGGTCAATTTGTCGCCTTTGTCATCGCACTCATCTATGTCATGAGCGGAAAACGCTATCTGCATCTGCGCCTACGCGATGGGTTCAAACCAAATTTCGAAGAACTGGTTCATATTTTCCGGATCGGTTTCCCTGCCATGATTGAACAGTTTGCAATGCGTGCCGGTATGATTACCTATTCCAAAACCGTCGCGTCTTTGGGAACTGTGCTGTTTGCCACTCACCAGGTCTGCATCAATATCCAGGCCCTATCGTTTATGACCGGGCAGGCCTTTGGCGTCGCCGCCACTTCTCTGCTTGGGCAAAGCCTTGGCAAACGCAGACCGGATATGGCTCAGGCCTATACCAGCCGCACCAGGAGAATTGGCATGGGGGTTTCTTTAATTATCGGCATTTGCTTCTTCCTGTTTGGCAGGCAGATTGTGGGGCTGTATAACAACGATCCGCAAATCGTGAATATGGGAGCCCAAATCTTGATGTTTGTCGCCTTTTTGCAGCCGTTCCAGTCCTCGCAGTTTATCCTTTCCGGCGCACTGCGCGGCGCAGGAGATACCAGGGCAACCGCTGTCATCACCTTTATCACGGTGCTGCTTGTCCGTCCGGGATTGGCTCTGCTCACGATCCATGTATTCCACTGGGGATTGTACGGCGCATGGCTGGCGCTCGTTTCCGACCAGCTGCTGCGCTCTCTGCTTGTCCTTATCCGCTACAATTCAGGAAAATGGAAAACAGCGCGTGTGTAATAAATGCAGATTAGAAATCCGGCGTCAATACTGACGCCGGATTTTTTGATTTGTACAATCATTACCCCTGTCTTTGTCAACCCGCCATTCTTTTCCAGGCAAAATTTTGTTTTGTGCGTTTCGCTGTATCCGGCAAGGGAAAAGCGCTGCTTTTTCTCTTTCTGAACAGCCTGTTTCAGTTGTAAAAGACGGGTAAATTTTTTATAATAAAGAGGAATGAAAACGGAATTTCTTCAGATCCCAGCTTTGTATTTTATAAGCGGGGAAAAACGGGAAAAGGAGCGCGGCAAATGGTAAAATCAGGGTTTGACAATGAAAAATATTTAAAAATGCAGTCGGAGCGGATTTTGGAAAGGATTTCCCAGTTTGACAACAAACTGTACCTGGAGTTTGGGGGCAAATTGTTTGACGATTACCACGCATCCCGCGTGCTTCCGGGCTTTGCGCCGGATAGTAAAATCCGGATGCTCGCCAAACTCAAGGAACAG
>CALDJI010000044.1 GCA_937901805.1 uncultured Clostridia bacterium
CAATATTGAAAAAATCACAGGACTGTACGTTCCCTTCTGGCTTTATTCCGGGCATGCGGACGCTTCCATGCGCGCCAATGCGCAGCGGATTTCCCGCTGGAGCGACTCCAACTACAATTACACTAAGACCAAGTACTACCATGTCTTCCGCAAGGGAAATATGGATTTCAGCAGGGTTCCGGTGGATGGATCCAAAAAGATGGACAACAGCCTGATGGATTCCCTGGAACCGTTTCAATATGCGGATCTCAAGAAATTTTCCATGGCCTATCTTTCCGGATATCTTGCAGAAAAGTATGACGAGGACGCCCATCAAAGCTACCCGCGCGCCAAAGAACGCATGACGGAAACGGCAAAGCAAAAGCTGAGGCAGACCATCCAGCCCTATGACGCCGTACAGATTGTGGATTTTCAACCCACTTTCTCCAGAGAAAAGGCGGACTATGTCCTGCTCCCGGTGTGGATGCTCAACACCCGCTACAAAGACAAGGAATACCTGTTTGCCATGAACGGACAGACTGGAAAAATTGTGGGGGATCTCCCAATTTCCATTCCCAAACTGATTGGATGGTTTGGATTGATCACTGCCGCCTGTCTGCTGATTCTGACGATAGGAGGGATTCTGTTTTGAAAATAAGCAAGAGAATTCCCGCCCTGCTGGTTCTGCTTATCTGTCTCTTCTCCCTGAGCATCCTCCCTGTATCCGCCGCAGCGGAACACCTGGACGGACTTTCGGAAAACGGAAAAAACCCGGGAGGAGCCGATACTTCCGTCAAAATCTATGACTATGCGAACCTGTTTACAGAAGAACAGCTCCAGTCTCTATCAAAAAAGCTCATCGACACCGGCGAGAAACGGAAGATGGATCTGGTCATCGTCACCACGGATGAAACCAAAGGGCGTTCTTCGATGGAATATGCGGACGATTTCTTTGATTACAATGGGTTCGGTTTTGGAGATCAAAACGACGGCGTGCTGCTTCTGATTGATATGGAACACCGCACAGCCTGGATTTCTACAACCGGAAAAGCAATCTCCATTATCAATTCTGACCGGATTGATAAAATTCTGGACAAGGTGGCTCCCCCGCTTACGGACGGAGACTATGAGAAGTCCTGCCTTGCCTTTGTGAACAAGACCAACCACTACCTGCTGGATAACCAGTTTATTTCCCCGCAGACTTTCCTCATCTTCGTGGGGATCTCCCTTGCCGTAGGGGCGATTGGCGCGGCGATTATGGCTGCTTCCAACCGTCTGGTGAAAAAAGGAACTCAGGCAGGCGCTTATCTTTCCAGTGAAATGGCTCTTACTGGGCACAGCGATACCTGCTTACATTCCTCTGTCACCCGCACCGCGATCCCCAAAAACACTTCCAGCGGCGGAGGGGGCGGAAGCCATTCAGGCAGCAGCGGCGCTTCCCACGGCGGAGGAGGCCGCAGCTTCTAAAAGAATATCCGTTATTTGAAAAGCAGCCCTCCGGCGTTTGCCGGAGGGCTGCTTTTCACTTATTGCTATTCCACAGATTTTCCGAATTTCCAATAGAGGGCGCCTGCCAGCACAACTGCCGCGCAAATTGCAAGATAGAGCAAAAATAGAGGGTTTTGCATGCTCCCTGAAATGACAATCACAGAACCTGCTGTTGCAAGCAGAGGTAAGAGATATCCAGTAAATTTACCTGTTATCTCGCCGGAGCGTTTGAGACGGAACACAGCAAAATAGAGCGGGATAAAGGCAATATAATTCACGGCAATCGAAATTTCCGATACATCGGAATTGGTGAGCAGGTGATATCGCTGGGTAACATAGTGGAGTACCATCCAAAGCAGGCTTAATCCAAAGGAAATCCCAACGGATAGTATCCCGGTTCCATGGGAGGCCTCCTGCATCACCCGCTTTGGCGCAGGAATCATCCGCCGTTCTGCCATGGCGCCTGGAAAACGGATCATCCCCATGATTAAACCGTTGACTGTCCCTAAAACAGAAATCACTACAAAGACTAAAATGGCCTTAGCACCAAATTCACCAAACAGCTGCTGAGCCGCCACATTGACATGGGCGTCCCCCAAGGCCATTACCTGATCCGGTCCAACCAGCAGACTGATCCCAATAAAGTAGGCAAGATATACAACCAAAATGATCAGCGGCGCGATAGTCAGCGCAAGGGGAAGATTTCTCTTGCTGTTTTTAATCTCATGGCAGATGGAAGTCGAGACGATCCATCCATCAAATGCAAAGGCAATCGGACCAATTGCCGTAATCCACACTCCTGTCCCTCCGCCAGAGGTAAACAGCTGCCCAAGCGCATCCGGAGGCGCAAAGAAAAAGCCGAGTACCGCAATGACAATCAACGGTATCATCTTGATGACAGTCGCCGCATTTTGAAAATACCCTCCCAGCTTTGCCGAGAGGAGATTCACGCCGAAGAGTACCGCCATCAACAGGGTTCCAAACAGAACCTGCATACCCAGCGTACCGGGTATCCCAAACAAAAGGCAGACATAAACCCCGGCCACATAGGATACAACGCTAACCAAAGAAGGATAGTAGACAAACAGATGAAACCATCCAATCGAACACGCCAAGCGCTTGGAGCAAAATTCCTCCAGATAGCTGACGATCCCTCCCCGTTTATCTGTCCGGGAGGCAAGCTGGGCAATACACAGGCTGCCGAAAATAATGCTGACTGCTGCAATGCAGAATACCAATGCGCCAAGCAATAGATTCCCGTTGGTGGCAATCAAAATATTATCGCTTTTAAAGAAAATTCCCGATCCAATGACCACGCCAATGATCATGGTAATCGCTGTTGCAAGTCCGTAGTTCCGTTTTATGACAATCTCTCCCAACATCTTTTTAAACTTCAGATTTTCTCATTTCGATAGAAAAAGCGGGCGGACCTGCATGTCAGGTTGCGTCCGTCCGGCTATTCTGTACACATCTTTTACAGGCAATGTACAGCTTCTATAATACATCTGGTAATTACTTCTAGTGGAAGGCTGGGCTTTGAAGAGTCCTCTATCTGTCCGGCATACAGCGGAACATGGATAAATCCGCTGATCATATGAGGATATTCCCTTTCACACAGGGCAAGCGCCGTGTACATGGTCATATTACAGATATAACCGCCGGCTGTCAAAGAAAAATCTACCGGAAGCCCCATCTGCTGTGTGCGGTCAAATATCTTGCGAACCGGCAGCTTGGTAAAATAACCAACCGGTCCATTTTCCTCAATCGGAGTATCATGCAGCACTAATCCGTCATTATCCTCTGCATCGGCGTCCATCAAATTGACTGCTACGCGTTCCAGGCTAACTTTTGCACGCCCCGCGGCCTGCCCAAGAGAAATCACGACGTCCGGCTGATGTTTGTCAATCAGTTTTTTCAATTCCATGGGAGTTCTGCGGTAGGATACGGAAAGCCCCTCCTTAATCACCTGCTTGTCGTCAATCAA
>CALDJI010000045.1 GCA_937901805.1 uncultured Clostridia bacterium
CAGAAAAAGAAGTCCGCACATCCGTGGGGGAAGCCGGCCGGAAAGGCTCCTCCTTTCTGGAAGATGCACCAATTTCTTTTCCTTTGATACCGACAGGAGATACCTCCTCCTCAGCGGTAGGGAACATCCTGGTTTTCTGCTCAATGTCCGGGCGTTTTTTCTTTACAGCGCCCTTTTCCAGCAGAATTTCTTCCACCAGCTCATCGGCACGGCTGACGGATGCGGCCACAGAGTCTCCCTGTTCTTTTTTATGCTTGACTTCCGCAAGAATATCTTCCACAGAATAGTTTTTTCTCATTGTGTTTCCCCCTCATCCGCATACTTCGGAAAAGTTCTGCATCCTACTTTTTCCCGGAAAACGCCGGTATTCCCTGTCTTTGGCGAAGCACTTCATACATCAAAATGGATCCGGCGACCGAAGCGTTCAGCGAATTGACCTTCCCGCGCATCGGCATGGAAACAAGGAAATCGCAGTTTTCCCGTACCAAGCGTCCAACGCCGCGTCCTTCCGAACCGACAACCAGAGCCATTGCCCCGGTATAATCCAGCCGGCACCAAGTCTCCCCGTCCATGTCCGCAGCAAAAATCCACACGCCGCGTTCTTTGAGTTCTTTTATAGCAGCCACAAGATTCGGTACCTTTGCTACCGCAATATGGTTGAGGGCACCTGCTGAAGTCTTATAAACAGTCGAAGTCAGCCCGGCACTGCGCCGTTTGGGAATGATAATCCCATGTGCACCGCACGCCTCCGCTGTCCGGATAATCGCCCCAAGGTTATGCGGATCTTCAATTTCATCGGCGATAAGAAAAAACGGGGGTTCTCCCCGCTGGCTTGCAACTGCGAACAAATCCTCCATGGTTGCATAAGACGCGGCGGATAAAACCGCGGCAACTCCCTGATGGGCAACCCCCGGGCACATCCCATCCAGCTTTGCGGGGCTTACCTCTTTGAGGGTCACCTTCTGCTGCGCACACAGGGATACAATGCGTACAATGCTGCCCTGCCGGTCACCTTTGGCAAGATAAACGGCCTCCAGTTCCGTTCCTGCCTTGAGTGCTTCCAAAACAGCATTTCTTCCTGCAATAATATCTTCCCGCGGCTGGATTTTCCGCTCGGTCATTTCTTTTTTTGGCACGAAAATACCTCCGATATTCCAAAAACCTGATTTTTTGAAAAATTATGTTAAACTCAGTGCCATTATAGCATATTTTCTTCCGTTTGTGTCGAATTGTCTTTCAGAAATTATAAAAATTCTCAGGCAATGCCAATCTCCCATGAAAATCATGCGCTTTTCTTTTTAAAATTTCCAAACACCGAAAACCATCCTTAGGAAAACCACAGAGAATACAGGAGCTTCCAGACGGTGTTTTCTGTTCTTACAGAACAAAATGAAAAATTTGGTTTATCCGTGTCCTGATTCAAAAATATGGAAACCGGCCATCCAATCATTTTGCCTGAAACCAGCAAACTCTCATTAAAATGAAAAGATAGTCTGGACTGCAAAGAGAAGCGCTCCTCCGGCACAGGCCGCCGTCAGGTATTTGAAACTGTGAAAAATAATACGTTTTACACGGTTGTCCACTTTAACCGTGACAGGGGAACCCGTTTCTTCCGTTTTCAGCGAGGGAATCCTTCCCTTATGTTTTTGCGCATACGCAAGCGCTTCCCGCTGCATTTTTTTAAAATCCCCAGCGCCGGCGCTCTCCCGTACAACAAAATAGATCCGTTCAAAATACTCGCTTTGAGTATCTGTAATTTCCACAATCCGTTTGTTCACTCCCCGGAGCATAAAAACACCTTCTTTCCAGATTTACTTCCCATTACCAAAAAAGAGAAA
>CALDJI010000046.1 GCA_937901805.1 uncultured Clostridia bacterium
AAAAATACCACGGACAAAACCACGGAGATGA
This sequence comes from uncultured Clostridia bacterium, assembly GCA_937901805.1. Taxonomy (GTDB): domain Bacteria; phylum Bacillota; class Clostridia; order Oscillospirales; family Ruminococcaceae; genus Pseudoruminococcus_B. Next base: position 32 of record CALDJI010000046.1, read on the forward strand.
TAAAGGGAACCGTAAATTCCGTTATGGAAATCTTTCCTGAAATCAGGTCAACATTTCGTGAGGCAAGGACAATCGGGTTCAGGGCGGACAATGGTCTCACCATACTGAAAACGGAAAAAAGGGCTACGATCCCGCCAGTGAATAGGATGCTGGTGAAAGTCTGCTTGAATAGGACACAGCCAAGTATGAGAATGCTAAGGTATAGAAATCCAATCATCCACATGAAAAACGCAGACGGTACAATATAGGAAAGAGAAGTATCTGGCCAAAGATGATCGGTATATCCATAGGCACCGACAAAGCTCACCCAGAAACTGACCGTCATAGACACAGCCGCTACGGTGTACTTTGTCAAAATCACTGCCGGTCTTGCCAGACCCTTTGTTACCAGCAGAAGCAAAGTGCCTTTGGAATACTCACTGGACATACAGCTTCCGAACAGGATAATCAATGCGCTGAATCCGACCCCAGAAATATTTTTATAAAACTGCTGCCATGCGTCAAGGGCGACAGGTTCCTCGGTGGCTTCGAATCCAGCTCCCAGAGCCGCTATAATCTCTGGTGTGAATTTTGCCAGAAATGCACTGGACAACCCGAAAATCGCAAAGATAGCAAACAGGATAAAAAAGCGATAGTTTTTAAGATTTTCTACAAACTCCTTTTTTATAAACGCAATATACCCTTTCATTTTATCACCTCCAAAAACAAGCTTTCAAGGGACGGTTCCATGAGTGCCACCTTGACCGGCGCAAGATCTGCCTCGGCCAAAGTGGAAAAAATAGTATGCTGAGCCTTTTTCATCTCCCGGCTGTGTATGATCATTTCCCGCCCCTTTTCTTCTGATCCAATCAGAAGCGGTTGCTTCGCCATAGAAGCCTTGAACTGTTGCAGGTCGGCTTCGCTTGAGAATTCGATCAGTAAGCTGTCATGGCTATGTAGCGCCTTTATCTCTGAAAGCGTTCCGCCAACAGCAATATAACCATCATTCAAAAGTGCCACATGGTCGCAAATACGTTCCACATCGGACAAAATATGCGTCGAAAACAAAACCGTTGTTGTCCCACGGATTTTGTAGAGAATATCCAAGATTTCTTTTCTTCCCACCGGATCAAGGGCACTGGTAGGTTCATCACAAATCAGCAGTTTGGGGTCGGCCAGCAACGCTTGTGCAATTCCAAGACGCTGCTTCATGCCGCGGGAATAGCCGCCGATCCGTTTCTCAACGCCATCCAGACCGACAAGGGAAAGTAGCCTTTGTCCTTTTTGAGAAATGATTTTTTTTGACAACCCGACAATTTCCCCGCACAGTGTTAAATACTGTATGGCGGTCATGTAGTTGTAAAATTCCGGCACATCTGGTAAATAGCCAATATACTGATTGGTTTTGGTCTGTCCAAAGCGAACTGGCTCATTACACACGCGGATTTCTCCCTCATCAGGCTGCAAAAGTCCTAATACCATTTTCATTGTTGTTGTTTTTCCGGCGCCGTTCTGTCCAATAAAGCCAAAGACACTTCCCTCTGGAACAGACAGATTCAGATTTTTTATAATTTTCTGCTCTCCGAAACTTTTAGACAGATTGCATATAGAAAGTACATTCATTTTTCCTCACCCCGCCCAAAAACAAAATAGATAATAGGACCGAACATAACAACAACCAGAGAGAGTACAAGCCACATGGCCCTGTTCCCAAAACGATAATGTGGATGCCAGAGGATATGCCGGACAGCGGCCACAGCAAGGATTACATCAAGCACAAAAATGGGAATCAGAAGCGGAAACATTTCCTGCAACAAAGACATACTAATTACCTCCTTAGTCGTAACTCGTATCTGTATTTACGGGACAACGGTGTTTTTTTGCTTGTTACTCCCATATAGGATATATTACCGCAATGGAAATAAAAAAGCAATATTACTCCTTGAATTTTTGTTTCCAGAATGGTAATATTTTTGTAAAAGGAGGTTGCATATGGGAAGCAAGAACTTGAATGAGAAAATTATGGAATGTATTTCCAATCCGGCCAAGAGCCGTTTGATGATCGAAATCATGCGGCGGGGGAAAGTGACCGCAAAGTATCTGGCTGAAAAGTGCGTGGATATCCCCCAAACGACGCTTTATCGCTATTTGAAACGAATGACCGATGATGGGCTATTGAAAATTGTGGGCGAAACACCAATACGAGGAACAGTTGAAAAGACTTACGCATTGACCTTTGACCCGTCTGATCCACCGTCGGTTCTCGGACAAAATTCTGGGGCTATGTATATGCAAATGTTCTTTCAATATTTTTTGACGTTTGCAAAGATTTTCCAAGATTATTGTGACACACCAGGTATTGACATAAAAAAGGATCGGTCTGGTCTTAGCCTTTCCCATGTTTATTTAACGGATGAAGAGCTGGAAAAAGTAGCAGCAGATATGGCCCAAATCTTATATCCGCTGCAAGAGAATAAACCAAAGCCGGAACGTAAATTGAGAACAGTTGGGTTGATTATCTCCCCGGAACATAAAACAGGCGAAACGGGGACGGACTGGTAGCAAAGTGCCAACGCATTTAACATCAGAAAGCGTGTTGATGCTTTATTTTCATATTGACTTTCAGAAAAAAGTTTGCTATTATGAATAAGTAAATGCGGTGTAGGGGAAGAGCCCTTGCACCGCTCATTTTTTCCAAAAGGCCATGTTCATTTTGTAAAACAAGGAGGATTCTGCGTTGTTTACGCTGTTGAAAACCGAAGGCCGCGCCCGACGCGGGCAACTGACCTGTGCCCATGGCACCGCGCAAACGCCCGTGTTTATGAACGTGGGAACGCAAGGGGCGATTAAAGGCGCGGTGTCTGCTCAGGCCCTGCGGGAAATTGGCTGTCAGATTGAGCTCTCCAATACGTATCATCTCCATTTGCGCCCAGGGGATAAACTGGTGAAGGAGATGGGAGGGCTTCACCGCTTTATGCGTTGGGACGGCCCGATTCTCACAGACAGTGGGGGATTCCAAGTCTTTTCTCTGTCCGGGAGGCGGAAGATTCAGGAGGAAGGGGTGACCTTTGCCTCCCACATT
>CALDJI010000047.1 GCA_937901805.1 uncultured Clostridia bacterium
ATTCACCCCGTGACTGATCACCGCACGGCCCAGACCTTTCCCGCGGTGATCCGCCCGAACGGCAACCTGATCGATCTCTCCGTCACAGGCATAGCCTGAGGCGATCATCTCCCCGTTTTCAAACAGAAGGAAGAAGTCCTCTGCATGTTCAGAAAACTCCCTGCGTTCTGCATTTCCCCAGGTAAAACGATAAGGTTCCAGGTGATTTGCCTCCCGCATAGGGTAAAATGCATCGCTAATAAGCTGGTACATTTCATCGAAATATTCTCCCCGATAGGGAACAAATTCCAGTTCCGGTTCCGGTAAAAAATCCCCTTGATAGACCATATACCGGGACACAAACTGTCCCTGAAACCCAAATTGCTCCGCAAAACGTTCCGCCGTCCGGCGCTCTTCCTCCGTATCTATCCGATAATTGGAGCACAGTATGGAAAACCCCATCTTCTTTGCCTGCTTCAGGATCTGAGCAGCCAGAGCAGAGCCAATGGATTTTCTGCGGAAGTTTTTTCTCACAAACAACTGAAAGTATCCCGTACTCTCCCCTTCCTCAGTTTGCACAAGCGCGGTTCCAGCCGGAATACCCTCCTCCGTAAACGCCGCCAGACAGACAGAGCCCGGAAGTGTCCCTCCGCTGCGAAATTCCCGAGCCGTCTCTATCGGCATTTCCTCCAGGATTTCTTCACAGCCCTGTGGAATGCTCCCCTTTGTCATACTCAGTCTCATCTGAGCACCTCCTTTTTATCAGTTTATCAAAAAGACAGCCGCTTGCACAACCTCATATCTCTTTCTGAATAGAAAAGGAAATACTTTTTCGGAAATGCAACTGTAATCCTAACCCATAATGAATTCTATCATACCCGCTTGACAGGCATAAAAAGATGTACTATCATCCAGTTGGATGATAGTACATCTTTTTTTAAGAAGGGGAGGCTCTGTCAATGGATATAACGCAGAGACAGATCACAAAAATTGCCCGTGAAGTAGGAAAATTTACAGCCCGCACCATCAAAGCAGACGGAGTTGGAACTGCGGAATTTGATTTAATCCATCTAATCCGCAAAAATCCAGGTATTACGCAGGCCAAACTCTGCACAATGTTGGGAGCGGATAAAGGAGCGGTTGCAAAACAGACGCTCAACTTAGAAGCAAAGGGATATATCCGTCGGGAAAAGAACCCGGCAGACGGGCGCAGTCAAGTCATTTTCCCGACAAAAAAGGCGGAAACAGTGAAATCCTCAAAGGCGTACATTGAGGCATTATTCTATGAATGGCTGACAGAAGCATTCAGCGAACAGGAAAAGAGGGAATTTTCCCGGCTGCTCAACAAAATCTATCTCCGCTGTAAGCAAGAAAGCAAGGAAAATTTTCCTACTATGACGATGCGGATACAGAAAACCGCCATAAAAAAATAAAGGAGTTGATCCTGATGTGGCTACTTTACGCATTTCTCTCTTCTCTATTTGCCGGCCTTACCGCGATTCTTGCAAAATGCGGAACAAAGCATACCGATTCCAATCTTGCAACGGCACTGAGAACCATTGTCGTATTCATTTTCTCCTGGCTGATGGTTTTTGTTGTGGGATCACAGAACACCTTATCCAGCGTTGATGGAAAAACATGGATTTTTTTAATTTTAAGCGGATTTGCTACAGGTGCAAGCTGGCTCTGTTATTTTAAAGCGTTATCCATCGGCGATATCAACCAAGTGGTGCCGATTGATAAATCAAGCATAATCCTTACAATCGTTTTGGCCTTTCTAATTCTGGGGGAAAGTATTACCGTATTCAAATTGTTTGCCATGCTGCTTCTTGGTATTGGCACTTATATGATGATCGAGAAAAAGGAAACAGCCCGCCATACTGTCAAAAAAAGATGGGTAGTTTATGCGCTGCTTTCAGCAGTTTTTGCTTCACTGACAACCATTTTAGGGAAAATTGGAATAGTAGGGATTGAATCCAATTTGGGAACGGCCATACGGACGGGCGTTGTACTTATTATGGCCTGGTTCGTTGTCGGCATCACAGGAAAGCTACAGGCTATCCGGCAAATTAGAAAAAAAGAATTGGGTTTTATCGCCCTATCAGGCCTCGCCACCGGGGGCAGCTGGCTATGCTACTATCGGGCCTTACAGGACGGATTGGCCAGCGTAATTGTTCCAATTGATAAACTGTCTATTGTGATTACCGTTGTTTTTTCTTATATTGTCTTTGGTGAAAAACTCACCAGAAAGTCGTTCATCGGCCTGCTTTTACTTATCTGTGGAACGCTGCTGATGATTGTATAAACATAAAATGGAGAGCCCATCAGATATCCTCCGCACGGAATGACCACGCGAAAAACTGTAGTTCTTCTTCCAAATAAATCCTGCGTGCCGCCTCTACCCTGTTTTGTGTTGCCGTTAGGAAGGAATTCCCCGTTATGGGTACGGAGCACAGATGATTCACAGATACAAAAATTCCCCGGCGCTGAAATCTGCGCCGGGGAATTTTCTATGGCTGATGTTTTTAACGTTTGCTCTTTTTCACGGGCACAACCCGCAATTTCTGCTGCAAGGCTTCACGCAGCAGTCCACGTTTGAGGTTTTTCCCAATAAATACGCCGCGGGAATCCGGCATTTCCTCCATACCTGTGACGCTGTATGTCCTGTCCACCACGTCGAAACGCAGCCAGGCCCTGCCTGCCTTCAAATACCCTTTTGCACGGCAGATATCCCCGAAAACACCGGAGACAACCCCCTGCAAAAACAGCAGCAGATGATTTTCCGACGGCAGTTCCACATTGGTCAGCCCCAGGTTTTCCAGATCCGGGGTTTCTGCCCGGGTCTGTATCGCCTGTTTTTCATCCAGCGGGCAGGCAAGCAGCCCCTCCCACCAGCTGTCCGGATTGGAGGTATAGTGCGCTGTGAAGATTTCAGCTTCCGGATTGATTTTTTCCAGTTCGGCATACAGGCGGGATAATTCTTCCCCGTCCGCTCCCTCCATTTTGGAGACAAGGATACTCCCTGCTGCGGCAATTTGATCCCGATAGATTTCCGGAAATTCCCTCAGATAGCGATCAAAGGAATTCCCATCCAGAATCGTAACCGGTTTGAGCAGAGAAATCCGGTCGTACTGGATTTGGCGGATATTGTCCATCACCTTGCTCAAAAGCCCGACGCCCGTCGGTTCCACCACAAGGTATTCCGGGTCCACGGTATTGGCAATCGTCAGTATGGACGAGGCAAAATCCGATTTCATCGAACAGCAGATGCAGCCTTCCGTCAGTTCCCATATATTCAGTTTCTCAGAAGGCTCCTCCCCCTGCCCGGAAAGCAGCTGCCCGTCAATACCGACTTCGCCGTACTCGTTTTCCATAACGGCAAAATCCCTGCGGGTCCGGTGGGCAAGCTCTTTGATGAAGGTTGTTTTTCCCGCTCCCAGAAAACCGGAGATGACTAAAATCTTCATAAAATCAGGACTTCCTTACTTAGTCGGAGATTTTTACAACCGGTTTGATGAGATCTGCCGGTTTATCACGCATCATGAACAGAGCCTCTTCCAAATGCTCCCAACCGTCAAACACATGGCTTGCCAGCGGATGAACATCGAGTTTTCCAGCGGAAACCAATGCGCCGAGTTTTTCCATACGCAGACGTCCGCCCGGCATCAAGCCGCCGTTGATCTGTTTATGGCCCATGCCAACGCCCCACTCCACACGGGGAACGGTGACATAAGTACCGCTGCCCAGGTAGTTGACGTTCCCAATTTTTCCGCCCGGCTTCAGGCATTTGACTGCGGATTCAAACGTCTCGCATCCGCCGCCTGCAATGATGACTTTATCCACGCCTTTGCCGTCGGTCATAGCGAGAACCTGATCTTCAATGCTGCCGTCTTTGTAGCTGATAAAATCAGTTGCGCCGTATCCCTTTGCCGCTTCTACGCAGACCGGACGGGTACCAACCGCAATAATACGGGAAGCGCCGCGGAGATTTGCGCCTGCAACAGACATCAGGCCGACGGGTCCAATCCCGATGACAAGAACCGTATCACCGAACTGAACATCTGCAAGTTCAACGCCATGGAAACCAGTCGGGACCATGTCGGAGAGCATGCAGGCGTCTACCGGAGAGATATTGGAAGGGAGAAGCGCCAGGTTGCCGTCTGCATCGTTGACATGGAAATACTCAGAGAAGACGCCGTCTTTGAAGTTGGAGAATTTCCAGCCGGCAAGCATACCGCCGGAATGCATGGAATAACCGGCCTGTGCTTCCAGAGAGTTCCAGTCCGGGGTAATTGCCGGAACAAGGACGCGGTCGCCTGGTTTAAAGTCCTTTACCAGAGAACCGACTTCCACAATTTCCGCACAGCACTCATGGCCGAGGATCATGTTGTGGCGCTCGCCGATAGCACCTTCCCAGAGGGTATGGACATCGGAAGTGCAGATCGCCACTGCCAAGGGCTTACAGATGGCATCGAGCGGGCCGCATTCGGGTCTGTCTTTTTCAATCCAGCCGGATTCGCCGATTTTGAGCATTGCATAACCTTTCATGTGCATGACTCCTTTACTTTCACGAATTCTTTGTTAATAAATTAACATCTTGCAATATCTATTATAAACGATCCTGTCTGCATAATCAATCCTTTTTTGTCGGAATTGTTAATGATGTTTTTCTTGTTTTTTCGTGTATTTAACACAAAATTATGGAATATTTCTTATCTTTTACCCTGTTTTTTCTTTTTTTAGGAGAGAAATAGATGGAAACATTATAATGTTTCCCTCTATTTCTTCAAAATAACTATCCTTTTTTTTAAATCTGACAAAATCAGATCCTTTCCATTCAGACAGAATAGGCCGGAGAGGAAAAAATACGGTAAAACTCCCGCCTCGCATGGGTCAGACGATCTTCGTGAATCTCAGGAACCGGAAGATGCTGCACGCAGACGGTTCCCCCTGTACCAACGGCAATCTTTACCTCCTTGGTTCCCTTTGCCAAAAACATCTGTCTCATCTGATACCGCTCCTTTCCAAATCCTCTCGTTCGATTAAATATTTCCAGGTATATTTGGGCATATGCGACTGCATGACTTTTAAATTTTTTCTTTCCGGGATGGACACATTCTGATAATATGCTTTCCACATCGCTTCCCATTCATCTTTTTCAGAAATTTTGTCCAAATCCGAAAACTCCTCCATCAGGAAAAAGCCTGATTTCCCATCCGCACTGAAAAAAGCCTGAGAAAAATTCAGATCCCGTATCAAAAACGGCTTATCGGAAAACCTTTGGGCAAAATGCGGAGCAATCAGGGGAAGAACCTCCCGTTTGGAAGCAATATCCGCCACATAGATCCCCGCCGCCCGGCGGAAGCGCAAGATCCCCAGGTAGAGCTCCGCCTCCCGTTCCACAGCCCGGGCTGCGGAAGAAACCCGGGAAATCACCGGTTCGGAGAGCATTGCCCACAAATTTTTCCCACTGGCAAAAGACATCTTTAAAAACAAAAAGATATCGCGTTCAATTCCTGCCTGATGGGAAAGCCAGGCATGGAAAATCCGGTCATAGCAGGACAGGCAAAGCTTTTGCGTTACCGCATGGTAAACCCTGCCCGCTTTTTGACGATCAAGTGCGACCATATGTTCTTTGTAAAAAGAAGGGACATGGTTTTGCAGGGAAACAAAATCCAACTCCTGGGTTTTGCATTCAAACGCCTCAAACACAGCCGTCAGAAATCCCGGAAAACTCCCGTCATAAATCAAATAGATCATTGTTTTTCCTCCCTATTCCGGTAAAAAGCCGGATACTGTTCCCGCACGGGAAAACCCGGAAACCGTAGGCGAGTCATATAGAGACGTCTGGGAAAAATTCTCCCGATCTTTCAGTACTTCGCGCAGGTAAGGATTATCCGGCAGGCATTCCCCTAAAAATTTTCCCTTCACTGTAATAAAATAG
>CALDJI010000048.1 GCA_937901805.1 uncultured Clostridia bacterium
CCCCCTTTCCGTTTTTTGTTGTACTGTAATTTTTGAGAAAAAAAGAGAAAACGAGAGAAAATAAAAGATAATAAGAGATAATAAGAGATTGAGAGACGAGTTATTAGTCGGTATGATCACATTCTTTCCATCCCATTTAATTATCTTTAGAATACATTTTACATTCATATAAATGTAAAATATAATATATGGCAAAGGGAGGAAAAACGTGTGAAATCCTATTTTCAGGGAACTGTCATTGAAAGAAATGGCCAGGATGCAAGAAGTTTCCTGTTCTCGATTTTTTCCGTGACAAAAGGATCGATGCTGGCCCAGGTACGGGAGATTACCGGCCTGGATACCCCGGCAATCCAAAACTGGCTCAATCGGGGATGGGTTGCCTGTCCGGTGGAAAAACGCTACAGCATGGATCATCTTGCGCGCATTCTGATTATCAATATGCTGCGGGATGTCATGAAGTTGGAACATATCAGTGTTTTGCTCACTTTTATCAATGGCAGGGTGGATGACACGTCGGACAACATTGTCAGCGAATCCGCGCTCTATTGTTATCTATGCTCTATCCCAGGCAAGATTCATTTTGAGGAAGTTTTATCTGAAGAACAGTTTTTTCCCTGGTTGAAAAGGAAATCTCCGATTATCAGGAACCTTGGCCGGGTGCCGGACGAAGGCTGATGGATGGAATCTATGTGATTTTAATCTATTACGCTGCGTCTATTATCAAAAAGAAAGCGGATAGGCTTTATATCCAGACGTTGGAAAATCCTTTGTCCGCAATAGGAAAGGAGGAAGAAATATGTTAGAATGGTGGTACAGCCTGACCATTGTCCAGCAGATTTTTGCCTGTGTTGCGATTGCAGCGACTGTGGTACTTGTGATTCAGACGATCCTGCTGCTGTTTGGACTGGGGTTTGGTACAGATGCCGACAGTTCGGATCTGGATTCAGCTGGAGAGATGGGACAGCCGGACGCACCGGATTTTCACCTGGAAGGGGAAGCGGCATCCCATGATATGGATGCACACGACGGCCTGCGGTTGTTCACCGTACGTGGAATCGTCGCCTTTTTTGCAGTAGGGGGCTGGACTGGTCTTTGCCGCAGGAAAAGAGGCGGAGCAGGCAAGATATGCCCGTGAACAGGCGGCTTTGGAAGCAGACGTTATTGTAAAAACAGAAATTGAAAAACGGAAAGTGGAACTGGAAGCGGAAGCGCAGGCAGAGCAGATCCGCAGACGTGCACAGGGTGAAGCGGATGCCATCTATGCGAAAATGGAAGCAGAGGCCCGCGGCGTCCAGGAACGCCTGACCCGCCAGGCGGCTGGTCTTGCCCAGATCGTCGCTGCAACCGGCGGAAACCCGAATGACGCCATGAAACTGATGATTGCCGATAAGCTGGAAGAATTGACACGGGTACAGGTCGATGCGGTCAAGAACCTGAAGATCGATAAGGTCACCGTCTGGGACAGTATGAATGGAAAAGACGGATCGTCAACAACTTCCAATTTCCTTTCCAGCATGATGAAATCCGTCCCTCCTATGAAAGAAATGTTTGAGATGGCAGGTATGGAACTGCCGGAATACCTTGGCAAGGAGAAGGAAACTGCTGAAAAGGTGGAATCAGAACAAAAAGAACAACCTGAAAAGGACTTGCAGAAATAATCCTGAGATGATATGCTAAAAACCACCCCCATGCGACTGGCATGGGGGTGGTTTTGTCGGAAGAAAAGGGAGAGCTTATGAAGATTGCAGTGCTTGGGTACAGCGGCGCAGGAAAATCCACTCTGGCGGCACAGCTTTCTAAACAATATGGGATTCCGGTGCTCCATCTGGATACAGTGCAGTTTTTGCCTGGATGGAAGGAGCGGCCCAGGAAACAGGCACAGCGGATGGTATCCGATTTTATGGAGCAGCCGGACTGGGTAATTGACGGAAATTACTCCCAGTTTTACCAATCTGAACGGCTGGAACAGGCGGACACCATTCTCCTGCTCTGCTTTGGCCGGTTTCGCTGCCTGTACCGGGTATGGAAACGCTACCGCAATAACAGAGGGAAAGTACGGGAGAGTATGGCGGAGGGCTGCGAAGAAAAACTGGACTGGGAATTTATCTGCTGGGTACTGTTTAAAGGCAGAAACCGGAAAAAACGCGATATTTTTTTGAAAATCAGGGGACAATATCCACAGAAAACGGTTCTATTAAAGAATCCCAGACAGGTGAAGGATTATCTTGGGAAAATAGAAAAAGAAATGGAAAGATCTGCTGAACAATAGACGGCGAATTATTTTGTATTCTGTCGGAATGGTTGCGGCTTCGGATATTCCGTGTTATGATGAAAACAGACTTTTATGGATAAGGAGAACCCTATGAAACGCTTGATTGCTCTGTTTGCCACTATAGCTATACTTCTCTGCTTTTCCGGCTGTGCCTCTAAAACCGTATATACCCGTGGGACTTGGAAAGGGAACCTTTATACCAATGAAACACTGGGCTTTACTTATACGATGCCGGATGGATGGACAGCGAAGTCTGACGATGCGCTGATGGTTTCCATTGACAATGGCTATGCGGCACTAACGGAAGAACAGAAAAAAGATTATGATTATTCTAAAAACAAGACAATTTATGATTTTATGGTTTCCGAGGAAAACGGGTTTTCCAGCTTGCAGCTGATGGTGGAAAACCTCTCCATGACAGCGGGAGCGGGTTCAATGAAGGAAGAGGACTATGCGCGGTCGTTAAAACAACAGTTAGAAAAAATCACCAGTATAACCTATTCGGTTGAGGAACCGTATTCCGCTGAGTTGTATGACTGTACGTATCTGGTACTGCCTACAGTTGTAGAAGATCCGACTGTGGACGGGGAAAGGCTGTGCCAGGATTACTATATCCATAAAAATGGAAAACTAATGGCAACTTTTACCGGAGTGTATTTGGAAAGCGAACGGGAAGATTTCGTACAGCTGCTTTCAGAGAGCATACATCCTCTACATCCTCTAGACCAGAAAAACGGGAACTCGCAGGAATAAGAAAATGCCTATGCATGGCCTTTTGACCTTGTCCGTACTAATACACAGGATAAATAATTGCAATGGAGAAAAATCCCCGGACAAATTCCAGTCTGGGGATTTTTTTCAGCTAACGGAAAAGAACGGTTTATTTTTTCTGTTTACAGCAGGCTTTTTTTCCAGAGGGACACACGCTGCATCCAGAGCAACCGGAGCACCCGCCGCGATGTCTGTTTTTCCGGATGAAAAACATTACGGTACACGCAGCGGCCAGTATAAGGGCGAGTACCAGAATGTCCGCAGGATTCATAGAGATTCCTCCTTGTCAAATTCCCAGAAAAAGCCGCCCAACTTGAAAGATGATAAGGGCAACAAGATAAGCCGCCGATGTCTGGAACAGGGCGGTTCCAAGTGCGCTTTTCATGGAGCCAAGTTCTCTTCTGGAAGCGGCAAAAGCTGCAACGCATGGCATATACAATACAGTAAAGACCAGGAAAGAAAAGGCGGTCAGAGGAGAAAACACCGTGTGCAGCATAGCGGATAATTCCGCATTGGTGGAAGCGCCTGTTAAAACAGTAAAAGTACTAACCACAGTTTCTTTTGCAGTAATGCCGGTAATCAGGGCCGTGGAAGCACGCCAATCAGCAAACCCAAGCGGGATAAAAATCGGAGCGATAAACTTGCCGATAGAAGCCAGCATACTGGTGGCATTATCAGTAACCAGATTGAA
>CALDJI010000049.1 GCA_937901805.1 uncultured Clostridia bacterium
GCGGCATGGTCGTTGTGCCGAGCGATTATGAAGTCTATGATTTTACCCCGGTACAGCATCCGGCGGATTCTGTGGATTCCGATATTGTCACCACGCATTTTGACTTCCATTCCCTGCACGATACCATTTTGAAGCTGGATATTCTGGGACACGATGTCCCGACCCTGTATAAACATTTGGAAAACATGACCGGGATTCCGGTCACCTCCGTTTCTATGAGCGATCCGGAGGTCATGAGCCTGTTCACGAGCACAGAGGCGCTCGGCGTAACGCCGGAGGAAATTGGGAGCCAGACGGGCACCCTCTCCCTGCCGGAAATGGGCACCAATTTTGTCCGCCAGATGCTGGTAGACTGCCAGCCGAAATGCTTTTCCGATTTGCTCCAGATCTCCGGGTTGTCCCACGGAACGGATGTCTGGCTGGGCAATGCACAGGATTTGATCAAATCCGGCACCTGCGATATCGGGCATGTCATCGGGACGCGCGACAGTATTATGACAACCCTGATCTATAAGGGACTGGATCCGAGCATGGCTTTCAAGATTATGGAAATCACCCGTAAGGGCAAAGCGCCGAAGCTTTTGACAGAGGAACATATTCAGGCAATGAAAGAGCACGATGTCCCGCAATGGTATATTGACAGCTGCCTGAAAATCAAATACATGTTCCCAAAAGCGCATGCGGCTGCCTATGTGATTGCGGCCATCCGGCTCGGATGGTATAAAGTCCATAAACCGCTGGAGTATTATGCGGCTTTCTTTACTGTTCGCGGGGAGGACATTGACGCAGAGGCGGCTGTCCGCGGGAAAGCAAATGTCCGCATGAAGATGGACGCCCTCAAAGCCAAGGGCAATGAACGCACGGCAAAAGAGGAAGATCAATACACGACCCTGCAAATTATCAATGAGATGCTCTGCCGTGGGTTTGAATTTCTGCCCGTGGATCTGTACAAGTCCGACGCCTCCGTTTACCAGATCGAGGATGGAAAAATCCGCCTGCCCTTTAACGCCCTGAAAGGGCTAGGACTGGCGGCGGCCCAGAGTTTGGCCCAGGCCGGAAAGCAGGGCGAATACATCTCCTGCGATGAGGTGAGCACCCGTGCAGGCGTTGGAAAAGGTGTCATTCAGATTCTGGAAGATGCCGGTGTATTCGGGGATTTGCCAAAGAGCAGCCAGATGACATTTTTTTAACGGCCGACAGTGCGGGATGGAGGATTCTCCGCGCTGTTTTGCGTGTGGACGGAAAAGAGGATATGGGGGATTCCTTATGAAGAAAACTGTGATTTTTGATTTGGATGGGACGCTGATAAATTCGCTGGAGGATTTGGCGGGCGCCACCAATTATGCACTGCAAAAACATGGCTTTGCAACGCATCCGGTGGAAAAATACCGCTATTTTGTTGGGAATGGCGCAAATAAACTGGTAGAGCGCGCGCTGGGAGAGCACAATACCCCGGAAAATTTTGCAGCGGTCAAAGCGGATTTCAATGTTTACTACGATGCGCACTGTTTTGATAAAACCCGTGCCTATCCGGGTATCCCGGAATTGCTCGCCTGGCTTGCAGGGCAGGGAATCCAGACAGCCGTGCTCTCGAATAAGCCGCATGAATTTGTCGTGCAGATTGTAGAGCGCCTATTTGCAGGGCATACGTTTTCCGTGGTGCTTGGCAACCGCGCGCAGTTTCCCACAAAGCCGGATCCCGCCCAGGCCAATTATGCGATTGCGCAGATGAAAGCGGAAAGGGAATCCTGCCTGTTTGTCGGGGATTCCGGAGTGGATATGCTGACTGCAAAGAACCTGCATGTCCTTGGGATTGGCGTGACCTGGGGATTCCGGGAAGAGGCGGAACTTGCCGAAAACGGCGCGGATTTCCTTGCACATGATGCACAGGAACTGAAAAAAATTATCCAAAATGCTTGACATTTTTGCTCTGCGGCGTTAAGATGAGAAAAAATCGATAGCCCACAATGGCAGTGACAGAGACAGGAAAAGGAATCGCCTTTTTTCAGAGAACCGGTGGTTTGGTGCGAGCCGGTAAAAACGCCCCTTTTCGAATCACTCTTTAGCCGGGGGCTGAACGGCAACCGCCCAGTAAGCGCCTCCGTAGCGGCCGCGTTAAGGCCAAAGGCTTGTTGGAGCCTTGAGCGGCACTTGTCAAAAGTGCAATTTGGGTGGTACCGCGGGAATGAGAATTCATAACCCGTCCCATACTTGTATCAGGTGTGGGACGGGTTTTTATATTTTAAAACAGGAGGAGATTTCTGTGAACGGAAAAATAACGGAAATTGCGGAGCGGATTCGGGCCTTGCGGGAAATTTTGGAGATTTCTGAGGAAGAGATGGCGGCTGTTACAGAAACTTCTGTCAGGGAATACCAGGACGCCGAAGAAGGGAACAGCGACTTTTCTTTTACTTTCCTTTATAAATGTGCGGAGCGCTTTGGGGTCGGTGGGCGCCGATTACGTCCTCG
>CALDJI010000050.1 GCA_937901805.1 uncultured Clostridia bacterium
CAACGGTTGGAATGACGCGGCGAGAAGTCGCATTGCCAAACAGACGCAAAATACGCATTGCCTGTGTGGACACTGCTTCCATGGAGCGCAGAAGAGGGGTCTTTTTATCCAGCGCCTCTCCGTTATAAGAACAAAATGCAGTTGGGATATACAGGGTGGAATCTTTGACAAATGCCGGAGAGTTTGGATCCCAAGAGGTATATCCCCTGGCTTCAAAAGTGGAGCGAAGCCCGCCGTTTGGGAAAGAAGAGGCATCCGGTTCCCCCTGCGTCAGCATTTTTCCGGAAAACTCATTGATCACACGGCCATCGGAAGTCGGGATTAGGAAGGCGTCGTGCTTTCCAGCAGTGATATTTGTCATCGGCTGGAACCAGTGGGTAAAATGAGTTGCCCCAATGGAAACCGCCCAGTCTTTCATGGCGCCGGCAACAACCTCCGCCACATCGCTGGCCAAAGGCAGTCCCTCACGCGTTGTCTTCCTCAAGCTCTCATAGGTGCTTTTGGGAAGCTTCTGTCTCATCACATAGTCGGAAAAAACCCTGCATCCAAACTGTTTTTCCAAATCAAACGCCATATTTTTCCCCTCCGATTGTTTCTCACAAACCGTTCTTTTTTTCAGCAGAAAACCTGGATTTTCTGTAAATTCCTTGTCCGTATTTTATCATTTGCGGCGAGTGGGTTCAAGCCCTCCAGGTTATCTTCTCTTTACTTTCTCTAATGTATACAAAAATACAACCAAACGCATAGGATTTACCTATATATTCTCTTTCCATGGCAGTCAGCGGGTGTCCTCCTGATGTAGAGAGTGTAGGATGCGCCCCTATTCAACGGATAACAAAAGCCCCTTCCCGGGTATCCGGGAAGGGGCCATGGACGGAAAAATCCGTTGTTAGATCAGTTCGATAATAGCCATCTCAGCTGCGTCGCCGCGGCGCGGTCCAGTTTTGATGATACGGGTATAACCGCCGTTTGTATCAGCATACTTCGGCGCTACCTCATCAAACAGTTTCTTTGCCACTGCTTCCTTTGTAATGAAGGAATAGACCTGACGCTTGGAGTGGAGATTATTCTGTTTCGCCAATGTGATCATTTTCTCAGCGACACTGCGAACTTCTTTCGCTCTCGTCACGGTTGTTTCAATCTTTCCTTTTTCGATCAGGAAAGTAACCATTGCCCGGAGCATTGCCTTCCTGTGGTCGGAAGCTCTGCCGAGTTTTCTGGTGCCTGGCATCGAAATTCACTCCTTACCTTGTTCGAAGTCTTTTATTCGTCGTCTTTGCTAAGGTTAAAACCAAGGGAATTGAGTTTGTTGACAACCTCTTCCAGAGATTTTCTGCCGAGGTTGCGAACCTTCATCATATCCTCTTCGGACTTGTTGATCAAATCCTGTACTGTGTTGATCCCTGCGCGTTTCAAACAGTTGAACGAGCGCACGGATAAGTCAAGCTCCTCAATGGTCATCTCAAGGACTTTATCTTTGCCGTTATCATCTTTTTCAACCATGATCTCGGTAAAGTAAGGCTCATCGGAAAGATCCACAAACAGGTTGAGGTGTTCAGTGAGGACCTTGGCGCCCAAGGATACGGCTTCCTTCGCGGAAATCGTACCGTCTGTCCATACCTCGAGGGTCAGTTTGTCGTAGTCGGTAATCTGGCCGACACGGGTATTTTCCACCGTGTAATTGACTTTGAGAACCGGCGTATAAATGCTGTCTACCGGGATTACACCGATGGTTGTCTGAAGGTTTTGCTTGTTGCGTTCCGCGGGAACGTATCCGCGCCCCCTATCAAGGGTGATTTCCATGTACAGCTTCGCTCCCGTGCCGAGAGTTGCAATGTGCATGTTCGGATCAAGGATCTCGACTTCCGAATCCGCTTTGATGCTCGCAGCAGTTACTTCGCATTCACCTTCAGCTTCGATATAGACAGTCTTAGGACAATCGCCAAATATCTTTGCTGTCAAGCCCTTGATGTTCAGGATAATCTCCGTCACATCCTCTTTGACGCCCGGAATTGTCGAAAACTCGTGCTGGATCCCATCAATCTTCACGGATGTGACCGCAACACCAGGAAGCGAGGAGAGTAAGACGCGCCGCAGACTGTTTCCAAGCGTAGTACCGAAACCACGCTCCAACGGCTCCACGATAAATTTACCATAGGTGCCGTCCGACTTCATATCAGCCGTCTCAATTCTTGGCTTTTCAATTTCTATCATTCTGTAACCCTCCTGTTTTACAGGTTTCCCTGCATTTGATGATTCGCGTTTCCCAGTAGAAAAATAACAGACGTCTCCAATCAGGCCGCCCCGTTATTTGGAGTACAACTCGACAATCAAGTGTTCCTCGATCGGGAAATCAATATCTTCACGGACAGGCATTCTTGCGATTGTGCCCTTCAGGGAGTTCTTCTCACGCTCAAGCCACTGCGGGATCAGCACGACAGGTGCATCCTCGCCGGTCAGGCGTTTGAATTTCTCAGAAGCACGGCTCTTCTCACAGACCTCGACAACATCCCCTACTTTAACAAGATAAGACGGGATATTCACGCGTCTACCATTGACAGTGAAATGACCGTGATTGACAAGCTGACGAGCCTCACGGCGGGTCATTGCAAAGCCAAGACGGTAAACAACATTGTCCAGTCTGCTTTCCAGGATGCGCAGCAGGTTTTCACCAGCCTGGCCCTGCTGACGGGTAGCCATTTCAAAATAGCTGCGGAACTGTTTCTCCATGACACCGTAAACGAATTTTACCTTTTGCTTTTCATTGAGCTGGAGGGCATATTCGCTCTTTTTTCTGCGCATTTGACCGCCAGGATTGCGGTTGCTCTCCTTCTTGGCGTATCCCATAACGGAAGGAGAAATACCCAGCGCGCGGCAACGCTTAGCGATGGGCTGCATATTTTTAGCCATTTACGTTTCCTCCTATTCTTACACGCGTCTTCTTTTCGGCGGGCGGCAGCCATTGTGCGGGATCGGAGTTACATCTTTAATCATGCTAACTTCAAGTCCTGCGCCCTGCAATGCACGGATCGCAGCCTCGCGTCCAGCACCCGGTCCCTTAACATATACTTCAACAGATTTCAGCCCAT
>CALDJI010000051.1 GCA_937901805.1 uncultured Clostridia bacterium
AACCCCATCAAAACTCCGGATTAAATAATCTGTCATTCTCCGGTCCGATTTTTTTCCGAGGATTGCAACAGTGATCATGGAAGACTCCTCCGATTTCTTAAAAAATCCATTTTACCTAGTATATCCCTTATGGGAAAAATTATAAAAGAAGATGAAAAATTGGATGTCCCCATAAATCCTGTGTCGATCTTTCTGTTCTGTTTGTTTAACAAACCAGGAAAATGATTTTTCATACAAAAGCAATTGCTTCCATTTGGTTTTTATAAAGGCAGCCGCCGCCTCCACTTTTGGGAGACGGCGGCTTTTTGAAACGCTATTATTTCAGTGCTTCCAGGATATCCTCTTTGTCTGCAAACTCGATGAAACGCGCTGTTTCTTTTCCATCTTTATAGACCAGGATGGTCGGAATTTTTTGTACTTCAAATTCATGGGCAAGATCGATGTTTTCCTCAATATCGAATTTTGCCACAACGGCATTTCCAGCCGCTTCTTCGGAGATCTCTTCAATTACGGGGTACATCATACGGCAATCGCCGCACCAGTCTGCATAAAAGTCAAGCAGCAGGACTTTTTCTTTTGCAATGGTGTCTTTCAAGTTGCCGGTGTGAAGCTGAATAATTGCCATAAAATCATCCTCCTAAAATTTTAACTATGGAATTTATCATCCGTGCGGATTTCCGCACGAGCTTTCACAGCTAAATCAGGGTGCGCTGGTCGCAGTAGGCGCAGGTGAGCATACTGCCGGATTCTTCAAACAGTTTTGGAACATAGATCTCATGGTTGGTAATACAATTAGGGTTGGCACAGGCGTGTACTTTGTCTCCGGTAATTCTCGGGGGATTGAGAGGCTGCCTGTTTTCCCGCAGCATGGTCAGGATCAACCCCATGCGCGCATACATCCCATAAACCGCCTGTTTAAAGTAGACGGCGCGGCTGTCCTCGTCCACATCTGTTTCAATCTCGTCCACACGGGGAAGCGGATGCAGGATTTTCAGATCCGGTTTAGCCTCATATTCCTCTTTGGATGCGAAGCGTTCCTGCTGGATGCGGGTCATATACAGCACATCGAGTTGGGGAATCGCTTCTTCCAGGCTGTATAGCTCGGTATAGGAACCGCCGTGTGCATCCAAATAATCTTTGAGGTATGCGGGGATGGAAAGTTCTTTTGTAGAAATCAGGACAAAACGGTTGCCGGGATAGCGGAGCATTTCCCGAATCAGGGAGTGTACGGTGCGCCCGTTTTTCAAATCCCCGCACAGGCCGATCGTCAGATGGTCGAGCCGCCCCTTTTCCGCACGCAGGGTACATAAGTCGGTGAGCGTCTGGGTTGGGTGGAGATGTCCGCCGTCCCCGGCATTGATGACCGGGCAGCCTGCATACAGGGAAGCGGCCTTGGCCGCACCTTCTACCGGATGGCGCATCACCACGATATCGGAATACCCACTGATAATTTTTACCGTATCCTTTAGGTTTTCCCCTTTTGCAGCAGAGGTATTCTGCGGGTTGTCAAACCCGATTACCTGCCCGCCCAGGCGGAGCATGGCGGTCTGGAAAGACATCTGGGTGCGGGTGGAAGGCTCATAGAACAGGGTTGCCATCACTTTTCCCTTACAGGCGTCTAAATACTGCTGTGGATGCAGGCGGATTTCATCCGCCAGGTTTAGGATTTCCTCAACTTTGCTGGAAGGAAGCTGGTTAAGGTCGATTAAATGGGAAAATGACATACTGGAAGACCATCCTTTCCGTTTCATTTCTTCGTGCTATATTGTAGCAGGATTCGACCCTTTTTACAATGCGGCGGCATGTTTTTCTAAAACGAAATTCCTGCAAAAAGGCCAAAGTACTCGCTCAATACCCCCAAACCGTTTTCTCAGTTCAAAAGAGAGCGTCTGCACGTTTATTTTTTCTCCGGCTCTGCGGGGTTGCGGCTGGTCAGGTAGTGGACGCTGCGTTCAATGGCGTCCCGGGAATTTCCCCAATCCGCCTTTGGCCCCGCGTTGCGGTAATCAAACATGGTGCAGAAATGGTCGATGTCTGTTTTCAGCCCCTGCAAATACCGTTTTGTCAGCTCGGCGGTATCCTTGGCAAAAGCGGGGTATTCTTTGGGGGAGAGATACTTCTGCCCGTCCGCCATCAGGCGCTGGTAATGGGGATAACAAAGCCCGCTCTGCTCCTGATAGAGCTTTTTGAATTCCGGATCGCTCTGGTACATTTTGCACAGGTTTTTTACCATGCCGCGTACGGCCTCTTCAATCTTGTCGCAGACGTAACAGGTTTCGTGCAGGAATTTTCCCTGCTTTTGCTCCAATGGCTTTGCGAAAAAGGGGCGTTTTGCAGGTTTTGCAGAAGATGCGGTTTCCACTTCGCCCAGCAGTCCGTCCAGATGGCTTTGCAGCATCAATGCGATACTCAGGCGGTTTTTCCTTCCGAGCATCATAAAGTAATGGTCTTTGCAAAATCCAAGACGGTTTGTCTCCACTCGGATATCCGGTTCCATCATGGCGGCGCCCATGATATATTCCAGGCAGCGCTGTTCCAGGATATCGCGCAGACGGCACAGCGGACAGCCGTCCTTTGGTTCAAAAACTTCACTAATTGGAATTGTGTAGATCGCTTCTTTCATGGTATTCCTCCTAAATTTCGGCTGACGGCCGGAGAACAGACGAGTTTGGGAAACCGGGAGAAATCCCTCCCTTGCTCCATTTAGTAGCAATTATACCATGGATGTGTTAAAATGTGTTTGAAAATAATCAGGAAATGGAGTTTTTTCTTTGCATATACAGCAGCATGACGGGGGAATCCTGCTCTCCGGGGTTTCCTGTCTGAATCTGGATGAAACACTTGACTGCGGGCAGTGCTTTCGCTTTGAGCATCAGCCGGACGGCTCGTATTTGGGGATTGTACGCGCAACGCCCCTGCGCATTTTTCAGCTTTCCGAGGATACGGTTTTCTTTCAGGGAACCACTCTGGAAGAATTTGAAACTATCTGGTACGACTATTTTGATCTCTCTCTGGACTATGGACAGCTAAAGGAACGCTATCAGCAGGATGAAACCATGCGGCGCGCTTTGCAGTATGCACCGGGAATCCGCGTGCTGAGGCAGGAGCCGTGGGAGGCGCTTTGTACCTTTATACTCTCACAGAACAACAATATCCCGCGGATTAAAGGCATTGTAGCGCGTTTTTGCGAGGCGTTCGGCGATCCTTTGCCGGGCGGGGGAGCGGCCTTTCCGAAACCGGAATCCATCGCTGGGAAAAAACCGGAAGATCTCGCCGCTCTGCGGGCGGGGTTTCGCGCCAAATACCTGATTGACGCGGCAAACCGGGTGTCGTCCGGCGAACTGGTGCTGGAGGATTTATATACCATGCCTATCGAAGAGGCAAGGCGCGTCCTTCAGACGGTCAAGGGGGTCGGGCCGAAGGTATGTGACTGCGTTCTTCTGTATGGACTGCACCGGATCGACGCTTTTCCAGTGGATGTCTGGATTAAGCGGGCGTTGGAACGCTTTTATCCGCAGGGGCTCCCGGACTGTATCCGTGGGACGCAGGGGATTGCCCAGCAGTACCTGTTCCACTATATCCGCCACCTGGAGCAGGCGCAGCAAACAGAGGAGGAAACCCAATGCGAAGCTACCGCTATGTAATTGAAGAGAAATACCAGGGGATGCGGGTGCAGGATTATCTGAAACAGGTGCATGGCTATTCCCGGCGCAACCTTATCAAACTCAAACAGCTTCCTGACGGACTTGTCCTGAACGGAAAGCGAATCCGCACCGTGGATCTTCTGCACACCGGGGATTTACTGGAAACCGCTTTCCCGGACGATCTGCGCACACCGGTGGCAGTCCCGGCGGATCCCGCCATCATACGGTATGAGGATGACGATGTGATGGTGCTGGACAAACCGCCTTTTATGCCGGTGCACGAATCCAAACGCCATCAGGAGGATACTCTTGCCAACCTGTTTGCGGGGATCTGTGAACAGCGCGGGCAGCCGTTGGCATTCCGTCCGGTAAACCGCCTGGACAGGGATACTTCCGGACTGGTAGTAGCGGCGAAAAATTCCCATTATGCGTCCATTCTTTGGAAAAGCGTCAAAAAAGAGTACCTTGCCGTGATCTGCGGGGTGCCTCAGCAGGATTTTTTTCGGATTGAAGCACCCATTTCCCGTAAAGAGGACAGCCTGATCGAACGGTGTGTCCGGGAAGATGGGCAGTATGCGCTGACCGATTGCCAGGTGCTCTCCAAAGGGGAGGGATATTCTTTATGCCGCGTGCGGATCGCGACCGGACGCACGCATCAAATCCGTGTCCACATGGCTTATCTTGGGTATCCGCTTGCCGGCGATACCCTGTACGGGATGGATCAAAAGTGGATTGACCGCCATGCACTGCACTGTTTTCTTGCCCGTTTTCCGGATCTGTCCCGACAGCATGTGAAAGAGGTATTTTCCCCCCTGCCGCAGGATTTCCTCCGGCTGATGGAACGGACCGGCCTTACTTTGCCGCGGCCAATGCCGGATTTCCCTTCGGATGCAGAACAACCATCGGGGAAGTCCGGATACGGCGTGCCTGTGAACGAGCAGGGAAAATGAGCGGCGAAAAACGTAGCAGGGATAGAAACCGCGGTGCGATTGACCGATTCAAGGGGGACAAGGCAAAATAGCCCCCGCTATTTTACAGCACCACCGTAATAAATGAAGAAATTTTTAGAAAAGTACCCGGCACATCCGACA
>CALDJI010000052.1 GCA_937901805.1 uncultured Clostridia bacterium
CTCTGGTTATTTTGCAGAGGAGGGGCAAACTTGTCCTTGCAGTCTTGGAAAAGCCGGCAATTGTGGCGCTCTCCGTTTTGGGAGGGGCCGTATTCGCTTTGCTTTACCTTATGCCCGTGGCCGTCTATCTGATTAGGAATTTTTTTCAGTAGTCATATCCTGATATACAAACGCACGGCAAAAAGCGGCAGGAATTTTCCTGCCGCTTTTTGCCGTATTGTTTGTGCATGCTTGGATCGTATTTTGTATCAGTTTCTGTTTGCAGCGTATGCCGAGTCGATTGACAATTACGGCATGATGGAATTTGCGCCGTCTACGATGACGCTCTGGCCGGAGAAATAACAGGAATCCGGGCCGGCAAGGAAAGCAATGACCGGTGCAATGTCTGTTTCCGGATCTCCAAATCTCTTCATGGGGTTCAAATTGACCTGTTTTGCATATTCTTCTGGGAATTTCTGAGCCCATGCTTTTGCCGCTGGGGATTCTGCGCCGGGAAGGACTACGTTCACGCAGATACCATACTGACCCCATTCTTTTGCGGCAATTTTTGTCAGTCCGCGCAGAGCCTCTTTGTTTGATCCATAGGCGAGCTGGTTTGCAATACCAAACATTCCGGTAGCAGAAGCAAAGTTTATAATTCTTCCCTCATGCTGTTCCTTCATATAGGGAAACGCAGCCTGCATGTAGTTGAGAGAACCGATGACGCCGCTCTGCCATGCTTTTAGCATATTGTCATATGTGGTGTCTTCAACGGTTGCGGAGGGAACAATTGCCTGGCCGTTATTGACAATTACGTCAATCGCACCGTAAGTGTCAACGGCGGCTTTGACTACCTCTTCTACTCTTGCGCGATCCGCAGAATCGCAGCTCATAGCAAACCCTTCTCCGCCGAGCTCTTTTATTTCAGAAATGGTCTGCTCAATGGGCTCAAGGCGGCGGCCGGTCGCAATAATTTTTACGCCGCGCTTTGCCAGACAAAGCGCGATGCCTTTGCCGATCCCCTGGCCGGCGCCGGTTACAATGGCAACTTTTTTATTCAATTGTTTCACGGTTATTTCCTCCCGTTTCTTAATATAATTTCCAAAAATAGTCTATACTCTAAGAAAACAATTGTCAAGTTTTCCTGATGTGTAGTTGCTTTTTCTTGTAATGGGAGCAAGCGTTTCCTGGTTTTGCACCTGCATGGAAACAAAGACGTTTTTCTCTTTCCCAGTATGGTTTCCGAAGGAAAATACATCTGTGTGATTGTCCGGACGAATACGGGGTTGCTTTCTCTTAAACGTCCTGCTTACACAGAAGGCTGACTGGAGCCTGTAGAACGGACAAATTCCATGCCCCTTGCATACAGCTTCCATTCGGGGTTGTCTTTGATAACCGCCGACAGAAAGTATTCCGCATGTCTTCCCGGGATGGGGCCGGGATCCATCGGGGGGATATCGGCCGGATATATATAGGAAACCTCCGCGCATATCACTGCGTATTCTTCTATTTGAAGGGCTCTTATCATATCGAGCAGCTTTTGTTTTTGGTATGGATTAGCGGCGGCAATGTCCTCTTTTGTCAGGGTGTTCAGCCGGTATACTGTGCATTTTATGGGGGAAATCCCCTCTTTGTATTCCTGTTCTATCCCAGTGAGATGTGCCTGCATCATCTCTGTTTTTCCTAATAGTTTGGAAATCTTTTTCGGCTCTGCGGAAAGCTGGTAATAGTGGTATTCTGCAACTAACTGTTCCGGTCTGTTCTCCGCCGGATCTTCCAAAAGAAGTGTCCTTTCCCCGAATTGGCAGCTTCCCTTTTCAAGAGCCGGGGAAATGGGAGCGGGCAGTGCGTCCGCATAGACCCGATAAAGAGGGGACTCTCCGTTTGGCTCCTCTTCCCGTTCTGTATTTGGAACAAAACGATTTTCTGACTTTGAATCCGTTGCGGCAGAAGGTTCCGCCGAATCCCCGTAACGGTTGTTTTTACAGGAAACAAGAGAAATCAATAAAAAGCAGCTGAGGAAGAGACATAGCAGTTTTTTCATTTTTTCACATCCTGAAACCTGAAAATAATATTCTGATTGGATTGGAGTGTAGCATGGAATTTTGAACAGAGTGTGGCTTTTCGTAAAAAGAACTGGGAATTAAGGGGATGGGGAAAAATCATAAAAGATCAGGGCTCCCTAATTGTCTCAGAGCCGGTTTTATCGTCATAACCAGCCGTTTTTCCGCTGCTTCAAAAAAATAGCCTGTCCGGACACATTTCAAAGGTTCCCCGCATAGGATAAAACCAGAAGATGCTAATTTTGCCCAGGGTCCCTATGGCGGTGAACCGGCGCCGGCAAGGGGCTCTTTTTTATAGAAATGGAGGTCTTTATCATGACGGGAAGGCCTTATTTGATTGTGCGTTCCGTCACGCAGGCCCTGCGGGTCAAAGAAACGCTTGCCCGTGCTGGTATCTATTCTGATATTGAAAAAACTCCTTCGTTTCTTGCTGGAAGGGGTTGCAGTTACTGTGTCCGGGTTTCTGCGAACCGGATACGGCAGGCGGCAGATATACTGCAAAACCAACGGGGTCTTGATGTTATGATTTTCGGTGAGAGGGGAGAACGGATTTTATGATGTATTTCGACAATGCGGCAACCACCTATCCAAAACCGCCGCAGGTCGCCCGGGCGGTATCGTCCGCGGTGACCCGCTTTGGCGGCAATCCTGGCCGCGGTGGACATGCTCTGTCTCTGAAGGCGGCGCAAATGGTGTATGAGTGCCGGGAAAAGGCGGCGAAACTGTTTGGGTGTGAGGAGGCAGAGCGGGTAATTTTCCTGAAAAACTGTACAGAGGCAACTAATTTTGCCATCAAAGGTTACCTTGCGCCAAACTGTCATGTAGTTATTTCCGATTTGGAACACAATGCGGTTTCCAGGCCGGTGTATGCCCTGTCGCAGCGGCTGGGAGTGGCCTGTTCCGTTGCTCACGTGGTGGAAGGCGATCCCGATCAGACAGTCCGGAATTTTGAACGGGAGATCCGCCCGGGTCAGACCAGCGCGATTATTACCACCCATGCTTCCAATGTGTTTGGGGTGGTGGTTCCGGTGCAGCGGCTGTATGCGCTGTGTGAAAGCTATGGTCTGCGCCTGATCATCGATGCGGCCCAAACTGCGGGAGTGCTTCCGATTGATTTAAAAAAAATGCCGAATGCCTGCCTGTGTACGGCGGGACATAAGGGACTGTATGGGCCGACGGGAACCGGAATTTTGATAGCGGCACCGGGAGAACTCCCTCAAACGATAATGGAGGGAGGGACGGGTAGTTTTTCAGAAGATTTGGCCCAGCCGGATTTGCTTCCCGACCGTCTGGAAAGCGGGACCATCAACACGGTGGGGATCTGCGGACTTTCTGCGGGGCTGGATTTTGTAAACCGGCTGGGGATTTCCAGAATTGAGGCGCATGAAAGGAAACTTGCCCGTGCCCTGTATCAACAGCTGAAAAGAAATCCGGATATTACGCTCTATACCGAGTGTCCTCAGGAAAGCAGCCATGTGCCGGTTATCAGTTTTAACGTCAGAGGGATGCATTCAGAGGAAACAGCATCTGCCCTTAACCGGATGGGTGCAGCCGTACGTGCGGGGCTGCATTGTGCTCCTCTTGCGCACCGCGCATTTTCCACATTGGAGGCCGGGACGGTACGGGCAAGTTTCTCGGCGTTCCATACGCTTCACGAAACGGAACGATTTGCATGGATGATAAAAAAAATTGCAGAAAAACGGACATAGCCGGAGTTTTTCTCAAAAAAGGTGCCGATTTCCCGGCAGAAAATCGGAAGAACTGGGAATTTGGCCTAATTCTGTCAAAGGCATTGAAAATGGACGGGAATATGATAAAATAGAAAAAGATGAACGGATATTCTTTTGGAAAGCGAAGGAACGTGTACTATGGAAATTTTGACGGCGTTTTGGCAGTCGTGCCTTTCCGTAATTAAAACCATTACCGTCTTTGATGTCATTGATATACTCATTGTCGCATTTTTGATTTACAAATTGATCCAGCTCCTGCGAGAAACCCGTGCGGAACAGCTGGTAAAGGGGATTATTATTCTCGGGGCGGCATATCTGATTTCCACACAGCTTGGACTGAAAACCATGAGCTTTTTACTGGTGAATCTTGCGAATTTTGGAATCATTGCCATTGTTGTGGTCTTTCAGCCGGAATTGCGAAAGCTTTTGGAACAGGTTGGGCGTGCAAAAATTGGCAGCGTATTTGCGGCTAGGGAAGACGAGGATGATGTTTCGTGCTGGGAGCATGCGATTGATGCAATCTGTGAAGCATGCGTATCTCTGTCCAAACAGAAAATCGGGGCGCTGATTGTCTGTGAGAAGCAGACGAAATTGGGAGATATTATCCGCACAGGTACTGTTATTGATGCAGACCCAAGCCCAGAACTAATTGGGAATATTTTTTTCCCGAATTCCCCGCTTCATGACGGCGCCATGATTATCCGCAACGGAAGAATGCATGCTGCGGGGTGCTTTTTGCCCCTGTCAGAGAATTATACAATCAGCCGGGAACTGGGAACCCGTCACCGCGCTGCGCTGGGTATGAGTGAAAATTCGGATGCTGTGGTTTTGGTTGTTTCCGAAGAAACCGGCGTGATTACGGTAGCTCAAAATGGAACGCTCAAGCGTAATTTTGATTTCCAGATGCTCAAGGCAACGCTGGAACGCGAACTGATACCGGAGCCTGTGGCAGAAACAGC
The DNA here is from genome assembly GCA_937901805.1 of uncultured Clostridia bacterium. Classification (GTDB taxonomy): domain Bacteria; phylum Bacillota; class Clostridia; order Oscillospirales; family Ruminococcaceae; genus Pseudoruminococcus_B. The sequence goes on from CALDJI010000052.1 coordinate 4,732, forward strand.
TGAAAAGAGGACTCCCTTCTGGAAGGTGAAACGTCGATGAGCGAACAGAAAAAAACAGAAGAACAGAAGAATAAAAGACGCAGGAAACATACATTCAGCAAATTGTTTCATGACGATCGCTTTTTAAGGGCGTTTTCGATTTTTGCCGCAATTGTAACCTGGTTTATTGTGGCGATGAATGTCAGCCCGGAAACTTCTCGGGTAATCCGGGATATTCCTGTACAGATATCCACGGACGGAATGTCGTTAAGCGTTATTGGGGGTACTCAGCAGACAGTGGATGTTGTCATCCGCGGGGCCAGAAATATTGTCGGTGGTGTTACAGCAGATGATATTTCTGTGATTGCTGTCCTGGATAAGGTGGATGGTCCGGGAACCTATGATCTTGACTTGAGGGTAAGCAAACGCAGCCCTAATTCGGAATTTGAAATTGTCTCCTACCCTTCTCAGGTAACCAAAGTGCGGTTTGATACGGTTGTTACCAAAGAGCTGGAGGTGGAAACCGATGTCTCCGGGATCAAGGTTGCAGATGGTTTTGTCAAAGTGAAATCTACAGCACAGCCGGCGAAAGTAACCGTTTCCGGGCCGGAGACAGAAGTGGAGCAGATTACGCGCTGTGTGGCGAAAGCAGAACTCAGCGATGTCCTGAAACAGACAGTGACGGTTTCAGCAGGCCTGACCTTTTACAACACAGAAGGGACGGAGGTGTCCGCAAAGGGACTGAATTTGAGCGAAGATACCGTCCAGGTAACTGTCCCTATTCTTAAAACAAAAGAAGTCCCTATCTCTTTTGACTATTTGAACATGCCGGATGGGTTTGACATTTCCAAGCTTCCCTATACAGTTACCCCTTCGGCATTAGAGATTGCGGGTCCAGAGGACAAGGTCGACAGCCTCTCCTCTCTGAACCTGGGCTATATTGACTTTAAAAACCTTGCGCTTAACACAGAACTTACCTATGATGTGGTCATTCCCACCAATTTTACAAACCTTTCCGGTGCGGAACAGGTTAAGGTAAAATTTGATACCACGGGGTATGAAAGCAAGGTGTTCACAGTGCCCAATGTCCGGGTAGTCAACGCCCCGGAAGGGTATACCGTAACGGCGGAGACGGAGAGTATATCCAATGTCACGGTGGTTGGCACTTCGGATGTGCTTGCAAGTCTTGCTGCAACAGATTTGGTGGCAGAAGTAAACATGAATACGGTAGAAATTGCAGAAGGACGTATGAGTGTAGCAGTCACCGTCTATGCTCCGAGTAAAGGGCAGTTGTGGGCATATGGTGAGTATACAGTGACTGTGAATGTATCGAAAAACTGAGCAGGAAGTTTTGAAAGCGCGCAGTACAGCTGCGCGCTTTCTTACTACGGGAAAGGATTTGGAAACGATGGCAATAATCATTTCCTCATTGAGGATATCGCTTCACCAGACAACGGAAGACGCTCTGGAATTGGCAAAACAGAAACTGGGGATTGCACAGTCGCAAATAGAAAAAGCGTCCCTTGTGAAAACATCGATTGACGCCAGACGCAGGGAAATTTTCTTGGTCTGCTCCGTTGCGGTGGAGTTAAGCGATCCGTCCCGGGAAGCACCGCTTGTGAAAAAACTCCGCTCCCCGTTTATCACATTGCATCAGGAGGCTCCTCTCTCTATTTCCTATGGGGAAACGGGGCTGCAAAGCCGGCCGGTTGTGGTTGGATTCGGCCCGGCCGGGATGTTTGCCGCGCTTTTGCTGGCGCGCAGTGGCTATCGTCCAATTGTGTTGGAGCGCGGCGCTCCAATGGAAGAGCGTATAGGAGCGGTTGAGCACTTTTGGAGACAGGGAATTTTGAATACGCAGACAAACGTCCAGTTTGGAGAAGGCGGCGCGGGAACTTTTTCCGACGGCAAACTGACCACCCGAATCCATGATAGCCGGTGCAGCTTCGTCCTGAAAACTTTTGTACAGCATGGGGCTCCGGAGGAAATCCTGTATCAGGCAAAACCGCATATTGGGACGGATAAACTGCGCGGTATTGTGACTTCTATCCGGGAAGAAATCCGCTCCCTTGGTGGGGAAATTCTGTTCCATACCTGTTTGACAGGGTTTGCGGTCAGCCGCGGAAAAATATCGGCAGTGCTGACAAATGGAAAACAGATTCCGGCGCAGGTGGTAATTTTGGCGCCTGGACACAGCGCAAGGGATACTTTTTCCATGCTGCTCGGTCAAGGCGTTTTGCTGGAACCAAAACCATTTTCCGTTGGAGTAAGGATTGAGCACCCGCAGGCGATGATTGATCGCGCTCTTTATCATGGATTTGCAGGGCATCCTTTACTGGGGCCAGCCTCTTATCAGCTTTCTCTGCGCCAGGATGGAAGAGCAGTATATACCTTTTGCATGTGCCCGGGAGGAGTGGTTGTCCCAGCGGCAAGTGAGGAACAGACAGTAGTTGTCAACGGTATGAGTGAATATGCCCGGGATCGGGAGAATGCAAATGCGGCTCTGGTGGTATCGGTGGATCCCAGTGATTTTGGCTCTTCCCCGTTGGACGGCATGGATTTCCAAAGGCAGTTAGAACGCAGGGCATTCCAAATGGGAACTGGCAGTTACCGTGCACCGGCACAGGGTGCAGTCAATTTTTTGGAAAAAAAACCTGGATTCTCAAAAGGGCATACAGTACCAAGTTACGCGCTTTCTATTCAGGAAAGCGAACTGCACGCTCTGTTTCCGGATAAGATTAACGAGATGCTGGAAACCGGACTGCGTGCTTTTGACAGAAAAATAAAGGGTTTTGCCGGAAATCAGGCAGTGATGACCGGAGTGGAGACCAGAACGTCTTCCCCGATCCGTGTAACAAGAGGGGAAGATGGCCAGGCGCCTGGCTTAGAAGGCCTCTATCCCTGTGGAGAAGGCGCGGGGTATGCCGGCGGAATCATGAGTGCCGCGGTGGATGGTCTGCGGCAGGCTCAGGCGGTTATGGAGAGATATCGACCCGATATAAGAGAGGAGAAGCCTGTTTGAAATTAAAAAAATCCGGGATTCTACAGACTTTTCTGAGATATTTTTCTGTCAGTCTGGTAACGGCAGCCATTGTCCTGGGCGTTCTGTTTTTGTGGGAAGCCCAGGATCCTTCCATCCGTTTTGACGGGCAGCGCCAGCAAGAAGAGCAGGTACTTGCTTATCAGGGGGAGTATGAGGAATACACTTCTTCGCATTATGAGAAATTTCTGAGCAAAAAGGAGCAGCTGCTCTATCAGGCGCTGAAATATGCCTATGACCACGGCTCGGAAAAAGTCCGTCTGGCAGAGGAATACGATCAGGAAAGCGTTGCCAATATCAATGCAGTGCTCAAGGCGGATTACCCACAGTATACGACCAGTATGTTTTCAATGGAAATGGCTCTGCGGCCGGGAGAAACCAAACTCCGCATCAATGAAAAGGAATTTGAAGGTATACGCAGGAATGAGAAAATGATCCCACGGGCGCGGGAGGTGATATCCCAAATGCCACAGGGGATGGACGAGTTTTCCCGCGCCAAATATTTGTATGAATATTTGGTGAAAAACGTGACCTATACTTCGGAGAAGGGGGAAGATTATGCACTGATGAACGGCGTGTTTGAACTGGGGAAAGCGAATTGCGATGGGTTTGCATCCTCCTTGCAGCTTCTCTATCAGATGGCGGGGATGGAGTGCTATAAGGTATATTATCATGGTTCAGATGTGGGGAGCGATGTCGGGCATGTGTGGAACATTGCTGTGGTAGACGGAACCCCCTATCATGTAGATGCTTCCCGCGGTTCTCTGGTGACCCGGCAGATGTGGGATACGTTTTCTTCTGCTGGCGCCGATGGCCGGGAGGCGATATCCTATAGCGGTTTTCTTATGACAGAACAACAGGCGCTCGGGCCGGGAAACAATATTTTGAACCCGTTCATAAGAGATAAGGTGGATGCCTGTACCGCCCCGAAACCTGCGGGACGGATTTATGACGCTGTACAGGAAGGATGGGAAAAGGAGCGCTTCCTTACAGCGGCTGCGGAGGTATTAAAAAAGAAAAAAGGGTTACGCAGCGTTTTTTTATCTTTCCATTTTACGGGCGCCAGACAGCTGTTGGACGCGCAGAACCACTTTACCACGGATGAATGGGACGCATACGCACGGCAGATTGGGCAGAGAGCAGATTTTTATGGGCGGGTAATTATATTAAACGATACTTCGGATAACAAAGTACTCTGTGCCCGAATGGGGAGAATAGCGGCTCTCCTTTACCGGAAAAAGATTGAATCCGCATGCGTTCAATGGTAAAATAAAGGATACAAATTTTTTGAGGGAGAATCCCTGCAATCAGGAAAAGGAGGGAGCAGGCATGGGCATGAAGAGATGGAAAATGCCTCAAATTGATCAGTCTGAGGTGCAAACAGTCGGTCAGCAGTGCGGGGAGTCTGAATACCTGTGCAGTCTGCTCCTGGCACGCGGATATCATACTCCAGAGACGATTTCGCAATTCCTTTCCGCAGATGGACAACTGGAAAACCCCTATGCGCTCAAGGATATGGATCGTGCCGTCCAGCGGATTCGCCGCGGGATCGAAGAAGGCGAAATGATGGCAATCTATGGGGATTATGATGCGGACGGAGTAACCGCTACGGTAGTTCTCTTTACGTACCTCGAATCCATGGGTGCAGATGTCCGCTACTATATTCCCACCCGGGACGGGGAAGGATACGGCTTGAATAAAAAAGCAATTGATACGATTGCGAAAATGGGGATCACCCTGATGATTACGGTGGACAATGGGATCACCGCTGTGGAGGAAATTGCCTATGCCAATTCCCTGGGGATGGATGTGGTAGTAACCGATCACCATCGTCCGAAGGAACAGCTTCCCGAAGCATTTGCAGTAGTGGATCCCTATCGCCCGGATGATACGACTTCCTTTAAAGGTCTCGCCGGTGTTGGGGTCGCTTTCAAACTGGTATGCGCTTTGGAAGAAGATATCGAATCCATGCTGGATTATTATGCGGAATTAGTTACCATCGGTACGGTTGCGGACGTTATGCCAATGTCCGGGGAAAACCGTATTATTGTAAAACGGGGTCTTGCAAAGTTTTCTGAAACGGAAAACATCGGCCTTCGTGCATTGATGGAAGCGGCAGGCGTTTCCGGACGCACTGTGACAAGCGAGACAATTGCCTTTGGCCTGGTCCCCCGGATTAATGCGACAGGCCGGCTGGGACATGCCAAAAAGGCCGTCGATCTCCTCACCACAGACGATGAAGAGTTTGCGGCCTCGCTTGCGCAGGAAATTGATGAGCAGAACCGGGAACGCAAGGCGCTGGAAGAAAAAATTCTGGAGGATATCTCCCGCACGCTGCAAAACAACCCCTCCCTGCTCTATGA
>CALDJI010000053.1 GCA_937901805.1 uncultured Clostridia bacterium
ATCCCTCCAATATCCCGCTGATCGTCAGCGACGAAGGATATGGAAAAAACGATTATGTGGAGACGACCCGCCCCTTGGTCGTTGTCACCGCTCCGGGACCGGGAAGCGGAAAAATGGCCGTCTGTCTTTCCCAGCTTTACCATGAGTACAAACGCGGCAAAAAAGCCGGCTATGCTAAATTTGAGACGTTTCCAATCTGGAACCTGCCTCTCAAACACCCGGTCAATCTGGCCTACGAAGCAGCTACTGCGGATCTAAACGACGTCAATATGATTGACCCGTTCCATTTGGAAGCTTATGGGGAAACTACAGTCAACTATAACCGTGATGTGGAAATTTTCCCTGTCCTCAACGCCATTTTTGAAAAAATTGTTGGGAAAAGCCCTTACCAATCCCCGACCGATATGGGGGTCAATATGGTAGGCAAGTGCATTTTTGACGACGAAGCTGTCCGGGAAGCCTCCAAACAGGAGATTATCCGGCGGTATTACCAGGCGCTCTGCGCACAAAAACAGGGACGTGCCGGGGGAGACGTCGTCTATAAAGTTGAGCTGATTATGAACCAGGCGGGAATTACTTCCCAGGACCGCGCCGTAGTCGCCCCCGCCCTTTCCCGCGCAGAGGAATCCGGAAACCCAGCTTCTGCAATAGAACTTCCGGACGGCGCCATCATCACTGGAGGAACCTCCACTCTGCTCGGTTCCTGTGCGGCTTTAATCCTCAATGCGCTCAAACATCTGGGCGGAATCAGCCACGATATCCATCTGATTTCCCCCATTGTCATTGAACCAATCCAGAACCTGAAAACCCGTCATCTGGGGAGCCAAAATCCGCGTCTGCACACGGATGAGGTACTCATCGCCCTGTCCATCAGCGCCGCTACCAATCCCACTGCCGCATATGCATTAGAGCAACTTTCCAAGCTGCGCGGCTGCGAAGTGCACTCTTCGGTTATACTCTCCCATGTAGACGAATCGGTTTTCCGGAAACTGGGCGTCAACCTTACCTGCGAGCCTCAGTACCAGGCAGGGGACAAGCTGTACCACCGGTAATCAGATCATACAAAAGGCATGCCCTTGGGGCACGCTCCGTAAGGAAGGTGCCCCAAAGGCTTTTGTGTTTTAAGTTTAATAATAGTTGTGTTAAATCGGTGTAGCCAATG
>CALDJI010000054.1 GCA_937901805.1 uncultured Clostridia bacterium
AAAACTACATTCCCCTTGAAGAATGGGCCGCTGTTTTTGCCGGCAGCTTACAAGGATAAATGAAACTGCCCATCTAAAAAAATCTCCCCCTGTAAATGAAAACAGAGGGAGATTTTCTATAATAATTTTTCAAATGCAATCCTTTTCCCATCCGGTCCTCCATAGTCAACCGTTCCACATAGAACAAATCCATGCTTATTCAAAAATTTCCACATGGGAAGATTTCCTGTATGTGTATCTACACGTAAACTGAACACTCCGTTTTGGAGACAGAGGATTTCCGCCAGTTCCAGCATCTGGCTGGCAAGTCCACACCCCCGCATGGAATCCGCCACTGCTACCCGGTGCAGTACCCCATAAGGCCGATCGGAACGCCAACCGTCTCCGCTAATTGCCGAGTAACATTCTTCCGCTTCAAAACTGACAACCATTACACCGGCGATTTGCTTTTTCGACACAAAAACATAGCACTGATCTTTTTGGATATCTGCTTCAAAAATTTTTTGATTTGGATAGCCATCCTGCCATTGTCCAATCCCCAATTTTTTTATTGATTCCTGTGCCTGACGGATAATTGACAGAATTTGAGGGATATCCCGTTTATCAGCCAGACGATACTGTATTTCCATTGCAAACCTCTCCCGCTTTACTTTTAATACAAATCCCTAGAGATACTACATATCGGCAAACAATTCCCTTTTCGCAGTTTTATCCGCAACGATTAACGGTATCCCCACTTCGCTGCTGCAGACCGCTTATAATTTATCCCTGAACAATTGGTTTGCATAGCACACGATCGATTTTTGTGTCCAAAATTGTATTGGCGGTAGATACGCGCAAAACTAAAGCGGTGTCTTCTCCCCCTCCAGTGCCTCCCACAGCGATAATCGGTTTTCCAGCCGGTACAAGTCCTGCATCCGCAGCCATAACTGCTATTTCTACGCAGACTTTTGTTCCCTGCCCAAACATACGCAGGGTATGAGCCATAATCTCCACCGGACCATATCCTCCCAGTTTTGTGGATAGACCGCGTTCCGCACCAGATAGAACATGGGCGGCTGTACAGACCTTAATCCCGCGTTCCAGCATTTGGATACGCTTTTCCTCAGGAACACGGTTTTCATTAGGGGTTTTGGAACCATATGCGCAAGTCACCGCCACTACATTATACTCTGCCGCCTGTTTATCTGTAATAAAGTCCAATGACGCCCCCGTGCTGGTTGCAATAACAATATCGTGGATTCCCAGTTCCCTTGCCTGTGCAAAGGCAATTTTCAAAGTTTCCTCCGTGTTTTGTTTTCCCTGGCGTTCAAAATACATATAGAAAACCCCTTTCCGATAAAAATAGAAGATACCTTTTCCTATAAAAAGAGTAGTATTTCTTTCTCATTATAAATCCATCGCGTGAAAACTGCAACGAAAACACCATGTTTTCTCCAGTTTTTTCTGATTCTGACAATCTCATTCGTGCGAAATAGATAATTTTGAACAAAAAACTTAGAGAAAACTGCTCTTGTTTCTTATCTTATTCGACATTATAATTTGAAAGAGAGACTCTAGTAATTCTATTTTACTCTAAGAAAAGGAGCATCCTAACAATGAAATACGATTTTGGACAATATGTAGAAAGACGCGGATCTGACAGTTCGAAATGGGACCACCAAACCGGCCCGTTTGGAACAGAAGGCCTCCTTCCTTTTTGGGTCGCTGATTCTGATTTTGCTGTACTTCCTGAAATCACACAGGCAATGGCAAAAAGAATAGAGCATCCTGTGTTTGGTTATACTGCCGCACCGGATGGATACTATGAAGCCATTGGCAATTGGACAAAAAAACGTTACGGTTATGAAATTCAAAAAGACTGGGTTATCCCGGGAACCGGTGTCATGGGCAGTGTTGCCCTTGCAATCCAAAGCTTAACAAAACCTGGGGATTCCATTGTTATCCAAACCCCAGTGTATCCTCCTTTTCATAGTGTTGTCACTACAAACGAACGTATTTTGATAAAAAGTGAATTGAAACGGGATAAAAATAATTATTATACTATGGATTTTGAAGATCTCGAGCAGAAATTCAAAGCCGGCGCCAAAATGATGCTTCTGTGTAATCCACACAACCCAGTGGGCAGAGTTTGGACGCATGAAGAAATGGAACAATTGATTGAATTATGCAATCGCTATCACATCTACCTTGTTTCAGACGAAATACACTGTGATATCATTATGCCGGGACACAAACTCACTTCTGCTATGCTGTTCCCTTCGATTTATGAACGCCTGGTTGTCTGTACAGCTCCAAGCAAAACCTTCAATATTGCTGGGCTTGGTGTCTCGAACGCCCTGGTTCCGGATGAAGCAACCCGGAAAAAGATGAATGATCAGGTCGCAAAGAACAAAGCTTCCGGACCGAATATTCTTTCCAAGCT
>CALDJI010000055.1 GCA_937901805.1 uncultured Clostridia bacterium
CCCCCCTGCCGTTGAGCAGGGTTCCGTCCATATCCGCCGCGATCAGCCGTATCATGCGAATCATCCCCTCCTATTTTCTTTCTACTCGTTGTTAAAGTGTCTTATGAAATCCTTCTGTTCCTTACGATTCTCATACCCATAGTGCTCATAAAAAGCATGGATATCCGCCGCTCCATTTTCCCAATTTTATAAAGCGGAAAACCGTTCAGCAAACGCAGGGGCAAGCTTTTGAAGCAGCCGGAATACGGCGTATCCGCAAAAAGCGCCAAAGGTATTCAGGATCAAATCGTCAATATCCGTCGCCCGGTTCATCGGCAACTGGCAGAGTTCAATGAGCAGGGAAATCCCCGCGCCTCCAAACAGCGCCCGGGCCAGCCTCTTGCTCCTCCATAAAAGGGCCGGGAAAAAGCCGGCCGGGATAAATATGCCGATATTTCCAAAAAAGCTTATCAAGACGTACTGCATATTTCCATGAAAAAGCTCCCGTATGCTGTCAAAAAGAATCCGAAAGGGAACAAGATTGGCCCGGGGAGGCCAGCTATACCCCATCAGAGAAACGCCCTCCATGGTAAATTCCAGTTGTGGAATGATTGTCTGAGAGGCAAGCCCTGTCAGAAACAGCGCAAACAAAAACAAACCCACTTCATGATACCAGTTTACAGGAGGCTTTCCGCAGCGCAGCTTGCAGTATGCCCACCTTCCCAGCAGGTACAACGGCACCGCCAGGAGCATATAGGGCAGCATATCCAGAAGATACCCCATGACCGTGCGCACGGCGTTCTCCCCTTTCTCCCTGAAAATTTGCCAGTACTTTTTGCCACTAGTTTATCACAGCCGTTTTTCTTTCGCAACCGCACAGGCGCCTTTTCGGACTTTTTCCAAAGCGGCAGGTTCTGAGCACGGGGAAACCCTTTCAATAGAAACCCCGGGAAATCCTAGATTTCCCGGGGTTCAAAGCTTCTATTTGCCGATAGTGGTGATATCGACCAGGTCAATATCCGCAACAGTTTTATCCATTCCCAGGCATTCGGCCACGGCGTTGGCCGTATCCAGGGAGGTCAGGCACACAATCGAGCGTTCGACTGCTTTGCGGCGGATCTGCACGCTCTCCCGCTGGGGCTGTCTCCCCTTTGCGGAGATGGAGATGACATAATCAATCTTGCCGCTTTCCAGCAGATCCATCACGTTCGGGCTTCCCTCGGACAGCTTGTGGACCACGTTGGTTGCCACCATGTTCTTGTTGAGCACATTGGCCGTGCCCGCAGTCGCATAGATATCAAAGCCCAGGGAGGCGAATTTATCCGCCACTTCGATGGCCTCCTGTTTGTCCTGATCACGCACAGTGACCAGCACGCCCCCGGATTTTTTCATCGTGTTGCCGGAGGCTACCAGGCCTTTGAGCAGGGCTTCCTCAAAGGTCTTGCCAATGCCGAGCACCTCGCCGGTGGACTTCATCTCCGGCCCAAGCTGGTTATCCACACCGTGGAGTTTCGCAAAGCTGAACACAGGCACTTTCACCGTGACAAAATCCGGTTCCGGATGAATCCCGCAGGCATAGCCCAAATCTTTCAGAGTGGCACCAAGCATGAGTTTCGTGGCGATATCCACCATCGGCACACCGGTCACCTTGCTGATATACGGCACCGTACGGGAAGAACGCGGGTTGACCTCAATGACATAGACCTCGTCGTTATAGATGACGTACTGGATATTGACCAGGCCCACTACTTTCAGGGCGCGCGCCAGCCTTCCGGTATAGTCGATCAGGGTATCCTTAATCCGTTTGGACAATCTCCTGGACGGATAGACAGAGATAGAATCCCCGGAATGGACGCCGGCGCGCTCGACATGTTCCATAATTCCCGGGATCAGGTAATCCTGCCCGTCGCAGATGGCGTCGACTTCGACCTCAATCCCCATCATGTATTTGTCGATGAGCACCGGGTTTTCGATCTCATGCGCGGTGATAATCGCCATATACTCGTCGATATCCGCATCCGAGTGGGCGATAATCATATTCTGTCCGCCAAGGACATAGGACGGGCGCATCAGCACCGGATAACCGAGATCCGCCGCAGCGCGTTTCGCCTCCTCCGCAGTAAAGACCGTGTGTCCGGACGGGCGGGGAATATGGCACTGCTCCAGCAGTTCGTCAAAACGCTCCCTGTCCTCTGCGGCGTCAATGCTGTCCGCGCTGGTTCCCAGGATATTCACCCCGAGTTTGACCAGGTGTTTAATCAGCTTGATGGCGGTCTGTCCCCCAAACTGGACGACTACGCCCCAGGGCTGTTCGGTTTTGATGATATTGGTCACGTCTTCCTCGGTCAGCGGGTCGAAATACAGCCGGTCGGAGGTGTCAAAGTCCGTGGAAACCGTCTCCGGGTTATTATTGGCGATAATCGCCTCATAGCCCTGTTCCTTTAATGTCCAGACGCAGTGGACGGAGCAGTAGTCAAATTCAATCCCCTGCCCAATCCGGATCGGTCCGGAGCCAAAGACCAGGACTTTCTTTTTGTTGGAGGCAAGCGCTTCGTTATGGAGAAGGGCCTCGTTTTCCTTATCATAGGTGGAATAGAAATACGGGGTCTGTGCGGCAAATTCCGCCGCGCAGGTATCGACCATCTTATAGGAGGCATAGAGCGGTTCGGAAACCTTCTGTCCGGACAGCCGCTCAATGGTGGAATCCAAAAAGCCGTAGTCCTTCGCTTTTTTATATTTCTGTGCGGTCAGCTGCCCGTCCGCCAGCCAGTTTTCCATTTCAATCAGGTTTTTCAGTTTGCCCAGGAACCACAGGTCAATCTTTGTGACCTCATGCAGGCTTTCAAAGCTCTCGCCCCGTTTGAGCGCTTCATACACGGCGAAAATCCGCTCGTCGTCCTGTTTGCGGATGACGTCGTAAAGCTCTTCCGTGGACAGCTCTTTCATCTTGGGCATATCGAGGGTATCAAGTTTCAGCTCAATCGAGCGGACGGCCTTCATCATCGCCTGCTCAAAGCTGGTGCCGATCGCCATAACCTCGCCGGTCGCCATCATCTGGGTGCCGAGCGTCCGGTTGGCGTAGACAAATTTATCAAACGGCCATTTCGGGAATTTGACAACCAGGTAGTCCAGCGCCGGCTCAAAGCAGGCATAGGTCTTGCCGGTAACGGCGTTGAGGATTTCATCCAGGGAATAGCCGATGGCGATTTTGGAGGCGACTTTTGCAATTGGATATCCGGTTGCCTTGGATGCCAGGGCGGAGGAACGGGACACACGGGGGTTGACCTCAATGACCGCATACTCAAAGCTGTCCGGCTTGAGCGCAAACTGACAGTTGCAGCCGCCCTCCACGCCCAGGGCGGAGATGATGTTCAGAGAAGCGCTGCGCAGCATCTGGTATTCCTTGTCGCTGAGCGTCACCGCCGGCGCTACGACAATCGAGTCGCCGGTATGGATACCGACCGGATCAAGGTTTTCCATGGAACAGACGGTGATGACGTTTCCCTTGGCATCGCGAATGACCTCAAACTCGATTTCTTTCCAGCCGGAAATACATTTTTCCACCAAAATCTGTGTAATGGGGGAAAGACGCAGGCCGTTTTTCGCGATATCGCGCAATTGAGCTTCATCGTGTGCAATACCGCCGCCGGTCCCGCCCAGAGTAAAGGCCGGGCGCACAATGACCGGATAGTCGATGACCTTGGCAAAATCCACCGCATCCTCAATGGTGGTGACAACCTTGGAGGGGATGCAGGGCTCGCCGATTTCCTCCATGGTATCCTTAAACGCCTGGCGATCCTCCGCCTTATGGATAGTCAGCGGGTTCGCGCCGAGCAGTTTGACGCCGTGGGATTGCAGGAACCCCTCCTCCGCAAGCTGCATGGAAAGAGTCAGGCCGGTCTGTCCGCCAAGGGTGGAGAGGACAGAGTCCGGTTTTTCGATTTCAATGACGCGCTTGACCACATCCAGGGTCAGCGGCTCGATATAGATGTGATCCGCCATGGCCTGATCGGTCATGATCGTGGCGGGGTTCGAGTTAATTAGGACAACCTCCAGCCCTTCCTCCTTGAGCGCGCGGCATGCCTGTGTGCCCGCATAGTCGAATTCCGCCGCCTGTCCGATGACGATTGGGCCGGAGCCGATAACGAGCACTTTTTTGATATCTTCTCTTTTCGGCATCTTACTTCGCCTCCCTTTCGTCCATCATCCCGAGGAATTCGTCAAACAAATAGGCCGTATCATGCGGGCCTGCGGCAGCTTCCGGATGGAACTGCACGGTGAAAGCCGGAAACGCCTTATAGCGCACCCCTTCGCAGGTGTTGTCGTTGACATTGATATGGCTGACTTCCCCAACCTGCGGATCAATCGAATCATTGACCACAGCATAGCCGTGATTCTGGCTGGTAATGTAAGTGCGGTCATGTTTTAAATCCTTAACCGGCTGGTTTGCAATAATTTCCGGGTTATCCGCCGGGTCGCCGGGACCGTTGGAAAGCATGATCCCATCCACGCCGAGGGCGGCGATTTCCTGCGCGGTAGTCTTGCAGGGGACGACCGTGACAGTACAGCCGCGTTTGAGCAGTTCCCTGCGGATATTGTGCTTATACCCAAAGTCAAACAGGGCGACGTGGTATTTCGGATGCTCGCAGGTAAATTTCTGCATCTGCTTGCAGCTGGTGGATTCAATGGCCCGTTTGATAGAGCAGCCTTCGATTTTTTTCAGCAGTTCTTCTTTCTGCTCATAGGCGTTTTCAGTGGTGATCACCGCGTTCATCACACCGACTTCGCGGATTTTTCTGGTCAGGCTCCTGGTATCTACATCGGCAATGCCTACGATATTCTGTGCCCGGAGGTACTCGTCCACATTCCCTTCGCATCGGAAATTCGATGGGATTTCGCACCATTCCCGGACAATATAGCCGCTTAAATAACAGCGTTCCGATTCCAAATCCTCGGAATTGACGCCGTAATTCCCAATTAAGGGGAACGTCTGAATGACAAGCTGTCCAAAATAACTCGGATCGGTCAGCAGTTCCTGATAGCCGACCATCGCGGTGGCAAACACCGCTTCCCCGACGGCTGTCCCCTCTTTTCCAATACTGACGCCCTCATAGATGCTGCCGTCCGCCAGGAGCAGGTAGGCAGGTTTTCTGTTTTCATTCCAGTACATAGTCGTTCCTCCCGCGCATTTCAGTATACAACCCAGATAAACTCCGATTACAGAGTGACGGGCGCAATATGCTGTGCAATATCGTCGCGCATGCGGATGGCCTCCAACCTTGCCGCCTTGGCGAAATCCTCTCCATCCATGCCCATTGCCTTATACGCGCACATAATCCCGCGGGAGGAATTGACAATTGCTCCAAGCCCTCTCTCATCAAAGGCGCCGGCGACATCCGCAGCGCCGCCGCCCTGTGCGCCGTAACCCGGCACGAGGAAGAAGGTATGCGGCAGTTTTGCGCGCAGTTCTTTGAGCTGCTCCGGATAGGTGGCGCCTACCACGGCGCCCACGCCGCTGTAGCCGTATTTTCCCATCAAGGCAGAGCCCCACTGCTCGCACATTTCACCCATAATCTCATAGACCGGCTTGCCGTCAATCAGCCTGTCCTGGAGTTCTCCGGAAGAAGGGTTGGAAGTTTTTGCAAGCACAAAAATGCCCTTATCCTGTTTCTCGCATACACCGAGCAGGGGCTTGATCCCGTCCGTACCAAGGTACCCGTTGACGGTCAGGGCATCCGCACCAAACGGCGAGAGGGTTTCCTCCCCAACGGCGACTTCCCCAAGGTGGGCGGTTGCATAGGCTTCCATCGTGGTGCCGATGTCGTTGCGTTTGCCGTCCGTGATAACGAACATCCCCTTTTTCCTGGCATACTGGATGGTTTTATACAGGGTCTTAACACCCTGGTAACCGTACATCTCATAGTAAGCGGCCTGCGGTTTAATTGCCGGGACGATATCGCACAGTGCATCGATGAGACCCTTATTGAATTCGAGCAGGGCCTTCGCCGCGGCTTTCAGGGTATATCCATACCGTCCAAACGCAATTTCCTTAATATGTTCCGGCACATAATCCAGTTTCGGATCCAATCCGGCTACGGTCGGGTTTTTCGTCCTTACGATGTTTTCAATCAGTCTGTCAAATGCCATATTGGTACTCCCTTTCTCCTATCGGTCGCTGTATACAATCTCGCCGCGGTGCAGCGTATATCTGACTTTCCCTTTCAGGGTCATCCCGTCAAAGGCCGTATTGTTTGCCTTGGAGTGCATCCTGTTTTTGTCGACGACAAAGCTCTCTTTTGGATCAAAGAGGAAGATATCCGCCGGTTCCCCTTCTTTGAGCGTACCTCCGCCGATACCGACCAATTTCCGGGGATTGACCGTCATCAGTTCAATCAGGCGGCTGAGGGAAATCAATCCTGAATCCACCAGGGCGGTATAGGAAGCTGCAAAGGAAGTTTCCAGCCCGATAACCCCGTTCGGCGCTTTGTAGAAGTCGCTCTTTTCCTCCCTGGTGTGCGGCGCATGATCGGTGACAATAGCGTCCACTGTGCCGTCACAGATAGCCTCCAGCACCGCCTTGCGGTCATCCTCTGTCCGAAGCGGAGGATTCATACGGAAATTTGCGTCTTTGGAAAGGAGTTTTTCCTCCGTCAGCAGCATATAATGCGGAGCCGTCTCACAGGTTACCTGCACGCCCCACTGTTTCGCGCAGCGGATAAAATTAAAGGAACCGCGCGTGCTCACATGGCAGATATGGATGGCAGTACCCGTCGCCTGGGCCAGCGCAATTTCCCGAGCGGTAATGGAATCCTCGCTGGAGCGATCCATTCCCTTGACGCCGAGTGCTTCGCTTACCTTCCCCTTGTTGATAATGCCTCCGTCGATAATCTCCAAATCCTCACAGTGGGAGGCGATCAGCGCTCCTACTCTCTTGCATTCCACCATAGCCTGCTGCATCATCGCCGCATTTTTGACCGGCTTTCCATCATCGGAAAAGGCGGCTGCCCCAGCCGCTTTGAGCGCCGCAAAATCAGACAACTGCTCTCCGTTCATGCCCGCCGTAATGGAAGCCACCGGATAGACGTCCGCCTTGGCATGACTTGCTTTTTCCAAAATATAGGAGAGGACTTCTTCACTGTCGGTAACCGGATTGGTATTCGGCATACACATGACCGCGGTAAATCCGCCCGCCGCCGCCGCTTCACACCCGGTCAGGATATCCTCTTTTGCAGTAAATCCCGGATCCCTGAGGTGTACGTGCATGTCGAACAGACCTGGCGCTGCATACAGCCCGGCCGCATCGACTACCTGCGCCCCGTCCGCTTGCAAGTTCTGACCCAGTTTTTCAATTTTTCCATCCTGTACCAGGATGTCGCCTACACAGTCAATATTCTGTACTGGATCAATGATATGGGCTGTTTTTAAAAGCAATTTCATTTCGGTTCCTCCGTTTCCTTGATAATTGCCACCTGATCGGCGCCGTCGGTTT